>JBOHEE010000001.1:0-2095 GCA_050700895.1 Nitriliruptorales bacterium
CAGCCGGCCCGTCTGGCTGCCGACGAGCAGCCGGGGGACCGCCGCGAGGGCCGGTCGACTGCAGGGCGATGCCCGCCACCACTCCGAGGGTGCCGATCGCCACCAGCAGCGGCCCACCCCTGCCGAGCCGGTCCAGCCATCGGGCATCGACCCCGGCCGCACAGCCCGGCGGCGCAGCACCGTGTGGCCCGCCCACGCCACCAGTCCGGCCAGCGCGATCCAGCGTCCGGCCAGTCCGAGCCAGCCCTGCGAGGACACCGGGTCGGACTCGATCGCCTGCTCGCTCGTGGCCCGCCCTCCGATCGCGAACGTGTGGGTGCCCTTGCGGGTGTGGCCGTCCAGCGGCGACACCGTGGTCCAGCGCACGGTGTAGGTGCCGGGGCCGAGCAGACCGAGGTCGCGCCGCATCGCCTGCCGGTCGCCCTCGACCGCTCGGGTCGCCCGTCGGTCGCCGGCGCCCCGCCGGGCCCGACGACCTCGATCGCGGACAGGTCGAGGATCAGCGGCTCGGTGAAGCGGATCACGACCTCGCCCGGCGCCTGCGGCAGGCCGCGGCCGGGCCCGGGGCTGGCGGAGACGAAGTCCGCGTGCGCGGCCGCGGGGACCGCGGTGACCAGCAGCAGCGCCGCCGACGCCGAGGCGGTCACGGCGAGCCCCCGCAGCGCGCTGGAGCGGGTCAGCGGCCGCACGGACCCTCCTCCCCCGTGACTACCAGCTCGTCTCCTCGCACCCGTCGCCGCACGCGCCGTGGTCGGCGGGCTCCACCTGGACGGTGGCGTGGCCCACGCCGTGCTCGTCGCGCAGCAGCCCGCGGGCACGGTCCAGGACCGGGTGCGGATCGCCGTCGGGCGCGAGGGCGAGGTGGACCGAGCCGACCTCCATCCCCGACGTGAGCGTCCACACGTGGAGGTCGTGGACACCCGCGACCCCGTCGATGCCGCCCAGCTCATGCTCGAGCACCTCGAGGTCGATGTCGCGCGGGGCGGCCTGGACGAGGATGCGCAGGGCCTTGCGTCCCAGCCGCCACGTCCGCGGCAGAACGAACGTGCCGATCAGCACCCCGAAGATCGGGTCGATGAGCCGGAAGCCGGTCGTCTGGATGACGACCGCGGCGACGATGACGCCGATCGAGCCGAGCGTGTCGGCGAGGACCTCGAGGTAGGCGCCCTCGACGTTGAGGCTCTCCCCGGCGCCGCCGCGAAGCAGGAAGAACACGACGACGTTCACGAGCAGCCCCAGCACCGCCACGACGAGCATCGGGGCGCCGAGCACCTCGGGCGGGTCGGCGAACCGCTGGGCCGCCTCGTAGAGGATGTAGAGCGCCACCCCGAACAGCAGGCCCGCGTTCGCCAGTGCCGCGAGGATCTCCAGGCGGTAGGAGCCGAAGGTCCGCTGCCGGCGCTCGGTGCCGGCGCCGGCGGCGTGGATCGCGGCCAGCGCCATGCCGACCCCGAGCACGTCGGTGAACATGTGGCCGGCGTCGGACAGCAGCGCCAGCGAGTTCGTGAGCAGCCCGCCGACGAGCTCGGCCACGAAGAAGACGAGCAGCAGGACCGCCGACCAGCCCAGGCGGCGCTTGTAGCGGGCGCCGCCGCGGGTGGCCTGGGCGACCGAGCCGTGGTCGTGACCTTCAGCCACGATCCGCTCCGTGCTCGACGTGCTCGCGGGTCAGGTCGAGCAGCATGCGCACGTGGGCGTCGTCGAGGCGGTAGTACATGATGCGCCCGTCGCGGCGGTTGCGGACGATCCCGGCGGTGCGCAGCAGCCGCAGCGCGTGCGACACCGCGCTCTCACCCGCCTCGACGGCGGCGGCGACATCGCAGACGCACAGCTCACCCGCCTCCAGCAGCGCGTAGAGGATCCGCGCCCGCGTCGCATCGCCCAGCATGCGGAACAGCTCCGCGATCCGCACCGTCTCCTCGCTCGGCAGCAGCCCGCCGCGCGCGATCGCGACCCGGTCGGGGTCCACCGTCCGCAGCGCGCAGCTGTCCAGCGGCACCACGCCCCGCCGATCCGCCACCAGGGTGCCCCTCCCTCATCTGAACATCTGCTCAGATGTTATCGGTTCCCGGTTCGCCCGCCGCCAGCATGGCGG
>JBOHEE010000002.1:0-2505 GCA_050700895.1 Nitriliruptorales bacterium
CCACCTCGGCCGCGGCGCCGATCGCCGCCTCCACCTCGGCCGCGATGACCGTCGCGTCGACGACGGCGGGGTCCCTCAGGGCGCGCAGTGCGTTCGCGTGACGGGCGAGAAGGTCGCCGAGCGGGCGGGAGGCCCCGGCGACGGCGAGGAGGCGGCGCCGCCAGGCGTCGTCGTCGCGGACCTCGGCGAAGAGCTGCGGGTGGGCGGCCGCGAGGTCGCAGACGACGTGAAGCGCGTCCTCGGGGTCAGCCGTGCGCGACATCTCCTCGACGAGCCCGATCGCGTCCTCGTCCGGCCCGTCGGGGCGCCAGATGCCCGCCTCGCGCAGCCGCGGGATCGCTCGCTCGGGGGCGAGGCCGGCAGCGGCGAGCATCCCCTCGGGGGTCGTCGTCCTGCCGAACGGGCCTCCGCCGACGTCGTCGACGCCTTCGCGTCGCGTCCCCGGACCGACCACCGCGCCTCGCTCGTCAGAGGATGGGGAGGTAGCGGTCGAGCTCGTACGGGGTGACGTGACGGGTGTAGTCGCGCCACTCCTGCCGCTTGTTGCGGAGGAAGAACTCGAAAAGGTGCTCGCCGAGCGCCTCGGCGACGAGCTCGGACCGCTCCATCTCGGCGAGCGCCTCGCCCAGGTCCGCGGGGAGCGTCCCGATGCCCGCAGCGGCCCGTTCCGCGTCGGTCATCTCGTAGATGTTGTCCTCGGTCTCGACCGGCAGGTCGTAGCCCTCCTCGATGCCACGGAGGCCGGCCGCGAGGATGACCGAGAAGGCGAGGTAGGGGTTGCACGCGGCGTCCGGCGAGCGGTACTCGACCCGGGTCGAGGCGCCCTTCTTCGGCTTGTACATCGGCACGCGGACGAGCGCGCTGCGGTTGTTGCGCCCCCACGAGACGTACACCGGCGCCTCGAACCCCGGGACGAGCCGCTTGTAGGAGTTCACCCACTGGTTCGTCACCGCCGTGATCTCACGCGCGTGGCGGAGGACCCCGGAGGTGAAGGCGCGAGCGACCTTCGACAGGTGGTAGGGGTCGGAGGCGTCGTGGAAGGCGTTGCGGTCGCCCTCGAACAGCGACAGGTGGAGGTGCATCGCGCTCCCCCACTCGTCCTCGAGCGGCTTGGGCATGAACGTGGCGTAGACGCCGCGATCGAGCGCCGTCTCCTTCACGACGAGCCGGAAGGTCATGATGTTGTCGGCCATCGTGAGCGCGTCTGCGTAGCGCAGGTCGATCTCGTGCTGGCTCGGGGCGACCTCGTGGTGGCTGTACTCGACGCTGATGCCCATCTTCTCGAGCGTGTTGATCGCCTGGCGCCGGAAGTCCTGCTGGATGTCGAGCGGCGTCATGTCGAAGTACGTGCCGCTGTCGAGCGGGCTCGGGTCGGTCGACGACGGGAAGAGGAAGAACTCCATCTCCGGGTGGACGTAGAAGGTGAAGCCCATCTCCGCCGCGCGGGAGAGGTTGCGGCGCAGGACCTGGCGGGGGTCGGCGGCGAACGGCTGGCCGTCGGGGACGGTGAGGTCGCAGAACATCCGCGCCTCGCCGTGCGACTCGGGTCGCCACGGCAGCACCTGGAAGGTGCTCGCGTCCGGCACCGCGAGCATGTCCGCCTCCTGGATACGGGCGAACCCGTCGATGGCGGAGCCGTCGAAGCCGATCCCCTCCTGGAAGGCGCCCTCGAGCTCCGCGGTGGTGATCGCGACGCTCTTCAGGAAGCCGAGAACGTCGGTGAACCACAGGCGGACGAAGCGGATGTCGCGCTCCTCCACCGTGCGAAGCACGTACTCCTGCTGCTTCTCCATGGTCAGCATTTCCCCTGGTCAGCGGGCTAGGAGGTCTCTTCGTTCCGCGAGCGTTCCACGGGAGCATCGTTCCAGGCGCGCTCCACCACGATACGTGTCCGCTCGTCGGACGACGGCCACAGGTGCGAGCACGTGTCGAGCGTCTCGGTCGCGCTCGCGTGGCCGAGACGCTCCTGCACGACCTTCACGGATTCGCCTCCGTCGATCAGGATGGAAGCGTAGTGATGCCGAAGGGCGTGAGGTGTCGACGGAACGCCCGCTCGCTGCGCCATCCTCGCCCACCGGCCGTTGAGGGTCGTCGCCAGGGATCGGTCCGCCCTCGGGCGCCAGGAATGCCAGGCTCACCGGGACCGGCTGCCCGTCGGGGGCACCCCACGGCAGCGAAGTCTCGGTGGCCGGGAAGCACCTGAGGTGCTCCGAGAGCGCCTCCAGGGCGTAGCTCGGCACCGGGACGGTCCGGACCCCTGCCTTGGTCTTCGGAGGCGCGAAGAAGACGCCCGTGCACGGGATGTACACGAGCTGCTGCTCGACGTGGACCTCCCGGCGCAGGAAGTCGACGGCCTCGACGGCGAGTCCCAAGACCTCACCCGAGCGGAGGCCGGTCCCCGCCCCGAACACGACCAGGCCCTCGAGATCCAACGGCGCGGCGGACGCGAGCGCCCTCACCTGCTCCGTCGTCAGGGGGAGCCGGAGACGCCGGAGGGACCGGGAA
>JBOHEE010000003.1:0-3612 GCA_050700895.1 Nitriliruptorales bacterium
TCCCACGTCCCGGGGGCGAGGCGCACCCGGACGCCGGGTGCCCCCGCCGACGCGAGCTCGCGGACGACGAGCTCGCCGGTCCTCGCGGTCGATCGCCAGTGGACGTGACGGACCGAGTCGCCGTGGACGTACTCGCGCACGCCCACCGCCTCCGTTCCGCCGGGCGATCGGGTCGTGGCGACGTCGGCACCGCCGTCCCGACCGAGCGTCGTCAAGGCCACCCGAGGCACGGCCGGCGTCACCTCGAGGTCGCTGTCGAGCTCCGCGACCGCGGTGACGCGGACGAGCCCGAAGACGTCGCTCACGATCGCCCGCACGGTCCCGGCGGGGTGGACGCCGCGCCGGACGGCGGCCTGCGCCGAGAGCTCGCCGGCGCCCGGCACGGTGCCAGCGGCGACAGCGAGTTCGTCGTGGACGACGATCGAGGCGACCGACCTGCTGCGAACCTCGAGGCCCAGCTCGGTGCTGCCGTGCGGCACGGCGCGCGAGGGGCCTGTCCGCCGCACCTCGACCGCCCTTGCCTGCCGCCAGGCGCTGACGGCGGCCCACGGGACGACCCCGAGGATGATCCCGGCGAGCGCCACGACCCAGCCCGCACCCACGTTGGCGCCGGCGACGTAGAGGAGCCCGCCGAGCAGGAGCTGGAGCCACGCGCGCCGGGTCGGCCGGAGACCTTGCCGGCGGAGGCGGGTCCAGCCGTCGGTCACGGCACGAGCTCCTCGTCGACCGGCACCGACCGCAGCAGCTGCGAGACGAGCGCGATGCGGGCGTGGAGGTCGTCCTCGGCTCCGCGGAGGAGAAGCCGGTGGGGGAGGGCCGCGGGGGCGAGCGCCTTCACGTCGTCCGGAAGGGCGAACGAGCGGCCACGGAGGGCGGCGAGCGCCTGGGCGGCGTGGACGAGCTGGATGGACGCGCGCGGGCTCGCACCGAGCTGGACCTCCGGGTGATCGCGCGACGCGTCGACGAGCCGGACCGCGTAGGACACCAGCGCGTGGCTGACCTGGACCTCCCGGACGCGCTCCTGGATCCGCGCGATGTCGGCGGTCGAGACCACCGGCTGGAGGTCCTCGAGGGGATGGCGGCGCACCTGCGCACGGACGATCCGCGCCTCGTCCGCCGTCGTCGGGTAGCCGACGCTCGTCGCGAGCGCGAAGCGGTCGAGCTGGCTCTCCGGCAGCGGGAAGGTGCCGTGGTGCTCGAGGGGATTCTGTGTCGCGACCACGAAGTGCGGCCGGGGCAGTTGGTGGCTCACCCCGTCGACCGTCACCTGGCCCTCCTCCATGGACTCGAGGAGTGCGGCCTGGGTCCGGGGCGTGGTCCGGTTCAGCTCGTCGACCAGCACGACGTTCGCGAACAGCGGTCCCGCGACGAACGTGAACCCGCCGCGGGACTGGTCGAAGACGGTGGTGCCGGTGACGTCGCTCGGCAGGAGGTCCGGGGCGCCCTGCACACGCGAGAACGTGGCCTCCACGGATCGCGCGAGCGCGCGCGCGAGCACCGTCTTGCCGACGCCGGGCACGTCCTCGAGCAGCAGGTGTCCGCCGGACGCGAGGGCCACGACGGCGAGCTCGACGATGCGACGCTTGCCGGTGACCACGCGCTCGACGTTCGTCACGAGCAGGCCGAGCACCTCGGCCAGGGTCTCCTCGTCCCGCAGCGGACGCACGTTCCCCTGTGCCACCCTCGCCTCCCTGGGCTTCGAGCGTGGAAGCGCCATGGATCGGCGCAACCTTCCGGCGGTCTGGTCGTTGTGGTAATCGGCAGCGGCCTTCGCCGACTCAAGCCGCGCCGCCGCGCACCGTCCAGCGGGACAGGCCCGGTGGGCCGGCGTCCGGTACACCCCGGTGACCGGTGTGAGGCCCCATCGAGTGGAGGCGGTACGCGTGGAGGGTCCCGTGCGCGAGCAACGTCCGGAGGGCCGCGACGGCTTCGGGTTCGGCATGCCCGATCCGGTCCAGCATCAAAGGACCAGCGCGTCCGGCTTCCTCATCGACGCACTCCGGTTCCGGAGGGCAGGGCGGCGCGTCCTCTCGGCGCTCATCACCGTCCTGCTCGTCGCGGGCGCGGGGATGTTCACGTACCCGTTCTTCACCGACCTCTACACGAACGAGGTCGTCCAGGAGCGTCTCGCCGCCGACTTCGAGCGGCAGGTCGTCGACGCCGGCGACGTGGAGTCCTTCGCGGACTGGGCGGCGACCGTCGAGACCGGGCGTGCGCTCACGCGGTTCGTCATGCCGCAGCTCGGGGTCGACACCCTGGTCGTGGAGGGGACCTCGCCGGCGGCGCTCCGAGCGGGCGCGGGCCACTATCCGAACACGCCGCTTCCCGGCGAGGGCGGCAACGTCGCGATCGCCGGCCACCGCACGACGTACGGCAAGCCGTTCAACCGTGTCGACGAACTCGCCGAAGGCGACCGGATCTGGCTCCTCACCCCCGTCGGGGAGTACGAGTACGCCGTCAGCCGCGCACCGGAGGGTTGGAGCGACAACCCCTACATCACCACGCCGAGGGACTGGCAGGTCATCGAGCCGACGGACGAACCGGTCCTCACGCTCACGACGTGTCACCCGAAGGGGTCGGCGCGGGAGCGGCTCATCGTGCGAGCACAGCTCGTCTCCTCCCATCCGCCCGGCACGTACGCGTCCGCCTGACGGGCGACAGGCTCGGCGCCGGGACGCAACCCGCGCGCCCCTCCCTCGTTGTACCGATCGGAGCCGAACGAAGGGGAGCCCGTGAGGAGGATGGGTGCAGCCCTGGCATCCGCGGCTGCGATCCTGCCCACCTTGCTCCTGGCCACACCCGCGTTCGCGGCGGGCGCCACCGTCCAGCAGCCGGCCGACGACTCGACCATCTCCTCGTCCGTGCCGGTGCGCGTCGCGGTGTCCCGTGACCTGACCGAGACGGTCTCGTCGGTGGTCGTCCGCCTCAGCCGGGACGGGGCGTCCGCGGCCGCCGGGACCGAGCCCGCGAAGCTCAGCTGCGTCGGGGGCTGTGGAGGGACGTCGACGGAGCAGGTGTGGGGGGGCGTCACCCTCGATCCGCGCGCCCCGGAGCGGTTCGGCTCGACACCTCTCGCGAACGGTGTCTGGTTCGTGCAGCCGTCCCTGAACGACGGCAGCTACGGCGGCGGCGCCAGGATCCTCGTCTCCTACGAGGGGTCGCCCGTGTCCGGTCTCGCGGCAACGGCGGACGGTGCCGACGTGGCGCTGAGCTGGCGTCGCGCCCCAGAGCCGGACATCACCGGGTACGGCGTCGAGCGCCGCGGGGAGTCGGGCAGCTGGACGGGCATCGCGCGGCTCGGACCGAACGCGAACGGCTACCGGGACGAGGTTCCGTCGTCCGGCGTCTGGTCGTACCGCGTGATCACCGAGCGGCTCGACGGCAGCGGCGGCACGTACACCACCGCCTCGATCACCGTCGAGATCTCGGTCGACCCGGTGCCCGGCGAGGCAGGGGGCGGCACGGGGAGCGAGGATCCCTCGGAGACGCCTGACGACGGCGCCTCGGGCGGGTCCGCCGGTTCGGACGTGGACGCAGCGTCCGGCGACGGCGACGTCGTCGACGACACGCGACCCGCAGCGGGCGGGTCCGGCGGCGACAGCACGAGCCCTC
>JBOHEE010000004.1:0-16591 GCA_050700895.1 Nitriliruptorales bacterium
GGGACAACTGTCGGTGCCGTGGGTCATGCGGCCGCCTTCCAGGGCAGCTCGGGTGCCAGGTCGGCACGTTCGAGCATGATCATGGTGATGAACGCCTTGGGGTCCTGGAACCCGCGGGCGGCGCTGCGGATCCGGCCGATGGCGGCGTTGTTGGACTCGGCGATGCCGTTGGTCAGCTTCCACTCGATGGTCGCCTCGATCGAGGCGCGGTAGCGGCGGATCGTGCGGGCGAGCGTGACGAACGGGGCCAGCTTGGACCGTGACGCCCACGCCAGCCACCGGTCCAGCGCCGCCTGGGCGTGCAGCAACGGCAGCTCGAGCAGCGCGCGCAACTCTTCCTCGAGCTGCCACGCGCGGAACATCCGCCGGTTGGCCTTGGCGAGGTCGCGGATCACGCCGCGCTGCCGGCTCGACAGGTTGCCCCAGTTGCGCAGCAGCACCCACCGCAGCCCTTGAACTGGCTGGCCGCGTCCGCGCTGCCGGCCCGGCGCAGCACGTTCCACTCGGCCCGGCGGACCTCGTCGACCGCCCCGGTCGCCCACGAGACCAGATGAAACGTGTCCGGACACACGATCGCGTCGGGGGCACGTTCGGCGACCACGGTGCGGATCCAGTCGGCCCGTCAGCGGACACGAACCGCAAACACAGCCGCCCGTACAGGGCCAGCGCGTCGAAGAACTCGCCGACGACCTGCTTGGAGCGGCCCGTGGCGGCCCACACCACCTTCCCGGTGGTCGCACACGACCGTGAGGTAGCGCTGGCCCTTCTTGTACTCGACCTCGTCGATCGCGACGGCGACCAGCCCGTCGAGCAGGTCGATGGGGCCGAGTGCTTCCTCGGCGAGCCGGACACAGGCGTGGTCGACCGCCCGCCACGACAGCCCGCAGCGGTCCGCGGCCGCCTGCTTGTTGGCCACTACCGCGTCGTGGACCACCAGGTCCTCCAACGCCGCGGTGAACGCCGTGTCGTGTCGCGCCCAGGGCACCGCAGCCCGGTGACCCCGTGCACGTCACAGTCGACCCGGGAGCGTCGGCGACCAGCCCGCAGGTCGCATAGCCGACGTCGAGATGCCGCCAACCTCGTGGCCCGTCACCCCGGTCGTACCACGGCGCCCTGGCACCGCAGCGGCCGCACGGTCCGCGTCGGCTGACCCGAGCTCGCACCTGGACCTCCAACGCGGGCCGGACCTCGGGCCGGTCGCCGTCCTCGGTCAGCTCCCAGCCCACGATCACCACATCGGCGCCCAGCCCGAGCACCTTCTCGAGTACCTTGTTGACACGCACGCCGTGGCTCTCCTTCGTCGCCAGCCTTGAGCAGCCGGAAACGCAGGCAGACCACGGCGTGCGCCCTCGTAACCGCTCCACCCCGACCCACGGCAGCGTCAGTAGACCCGGAAATGCCTGCTCGACTCGACGCCGGAGTGAGTCGGCTGACTGGGGACGACGCTCAGGATGTTGATGCATGGCGGCGCGGACGACGCGCCTGACGGCACGCGGGACATGTGGCAACCACGGGTCGCGGCGCGGAGAGCGCCCACTCTTTACCAACTCGTCCAAGTCGGCCCCGGCAGGTACCCCGTCGATCAGTAGACGATCACCATCAAGCAGCCGGTACAGGGTGACCCCGACGGAGCAGACGTCACCGAGTTCATCAGCGATGTACCCGTCATCCACGGCCTCAGGTGGTATGACCGTCAGGTGCGGGTGGGGCCCCAACGGATGACGGAGGCGGCCCAGGTATAGCCGGTGCCGGCGGCGAGCAGCAGGACGAGGTCCCCGTCAGCGAGGTCGCCGTTCCGAGACGCGCGGTCGAGGCCGAGGAGGGGGTCCACCCCGCTCATGTGGCCGGTGTCGTCGAGGTAGATCGCGCGTTCCGGCGGGACGCCGAGCTCGGCGACCACGGCGTCGTGGATCGACCGCTTCATGTGGATGGCGGAGAGGTAGCCGATGTCGCCGCGCACCGCTCCGGACTTCTTCAGCGCCGCGTCCGCGGCCTCGAGGAAGCGCCGCAGCGCGACCGGGTCGAGCCGTTCCTTCATCGCAGCCGGGTCGGGCACGTCGAGGAAATGGCGGTTCCCGTCGACCGTCTCGTGGGAGGCGGGCTCGATGCTGCCCCCGGCGGGCACGTAGACGTCGAGCGCGAAGGACCCGTCGGTGATCATGTGCGACCCGAGGACCTCGTTGCGCGGGTGGTCCTTCACGAGCAGGGCGGCGACCGCCCCGTCGGCGAAGTTGAACATGAAGCGGGCGCGCTCGTTCGTGTAGTCGAGCAGGTACGACTCCCGCGACGCCCCGACCGCCAGGATCGTGCGGAGGTCGTCCTCGGCGAGCAGCAGGTCGCGGCACACCCTGACCGCGACCGGGGAGCCGCAGGAGACGTACTCGAGCTCGAGCCCGAACGCGTTGCGGCAGCCGAGCCGCTCGGCGATGTAGGGGGCCGCCTGCCACACCGCCCGGTCCTTCCAGGTCGACCCGAAGTAGACGACGGCGTCGACCTCGCCGGGGTCGTGAGCGCTCTCCTCCAGCAGGCGTGACGCCGCCGCCACCGACAGGTCGCTCACGTGCTCGTCCTCGGCGGCGACGTGCTTCCCGCGCAGACCGAACTTCTCGACGATCACGTCCTCGGGGATGCCGCTCGCGGCGCCGATCTCGGCGGCGGTCATCCACCGCTCCGGCAGGTAGGCGGCGGTGGCGGCGAGCCCGACGCGGGTCACCCTTCGCCTCCCGCGTCGGTGCCGAGCCCGCGGGTGATGAAGCGGTACAGCTCCTCGAAGACCTCGTCGGGCACCGCGTCGGTGTCGCCCCACAGGATCCAGCGCATGCCGATGATCTCGCCGACCCCCATGAGCGCCCATGCGAGCACCTCGGGGTCTGCCTCGGCGATCTCGCCCGCGTCCATGGCGTCCCGCAGCCCCTTCACGTAGCCGCGGGCGATCGCCTCGTAGTGCTCGTGGAGCGTGCGCGGCGAGGCGAACTCCGCCTGGCGGATCACGCGGTAGAGGGCGGGGTGCTCCTCGGTGAAGCGGAAGAAGGCGCGGAAGCCGAGCCGCTCGCGCTCCGCCCGCGTCCGCCCCTGCGCGGTCGTCTCGGACATCGCCCGGCGGACCCGGTGGTTCAGGTCGCGGACGAGCTCCTCGAAGACCTCCTCCTTGCTGGTGAAGTAGTTGTAGAAGGTCCCCTGCGCGACCCCGGCGGCCTCGGTGATCTTCACGATCGAGGCGTCGTGGTAGCCGAGCGCACCGAAGACCGTCTCGGCGGCCTCGAGGAGGCGCCGCCGGGTCTCCTGCCCGCGCGAGCGGAGGACCCGCCCGTCGGCCCCGGTCGGGTCGGGCGGTTCCTCGACCTCCCAGCGCTCGTCTGCGCCGGTGTCCACGCCGCGGGTCATGCGGTCTCCTCGTATCGCCGGCGGAGGTCGGTCTTCAGGACCTTGTTCATGGCCGACCGCGGCAGCTCCTCGATGAAGCGCATCTCCATCGGCACTTTGTAGCGGGCCAGACGCTCGCGGCAGAGGTCGAGCAGCTCGTCGGGGGTCACCGTCGTGCCCGCGCGGGCGGCGACGTAGGCGACGCCGACCTCGCCCCACCGCTCGTGCGGGACCCCGATGACCGCCGCCTCGACGACGGCCGGGTGCTCGTGGAGGACCGACTCGACCTCGGCGGGGTAGACGTTCTCGCCGCCGGAGATGAACATGTCCTTCACCCGGTCGCGGATGCGGTAGAAGCCCTCGTCGTCGCGCTCGGCGACGTCGCCGGTGCGCAGCCACCCGTCCGCGAACGCCTCGCGGGTCGCCTCGTCGTCGCGCCAGTAGCCGGCGAAGACGTTCGGGCCGCGGACGACGAGCTCGGCCTTGCCCGGTCCGTCGAGGAACTTGCCGGTCTCGGGGTCGCGGAGGGCGACGTCGACGTGGGGGTAGGGCTTGCCGGCGTAGCCGAGCTTGCGCTCCGCGTCCTCGGGCGGGACGCAGAGCGTGTTCGGCGCCGCCTCGGTGAGCCCGTACCCCTGGGTGAGCTTCACGCCGCGCTCGCCCCAGGTGCGCAGCAGCGCCTGGGGCATCGGGGCGCCGCCGACGACGGCGAGCCGCAGGCTCGTGAGGTCCGCGTCGGCGAAGCCCTCCTGCTCGGCGATGAAGAGGTAGGTCGCAGGGACCCCCATCATCGTCGTGACGCGGGTCTCCTCGATGCGGCGCAGCGCCCGGGCGGGGTCGAAGTCCGGCTCGAGGACGACCGTCGCGCCCTTCCACCAGGCGAGCAGAGGCTGCACGTTCCAGCCGCCGACGTGGAACTGGGGCAGGACCTGGAGGACGACGTCGGTCGTCGTGACGTCGGACGTGCGGTCGAAGGAGAGGTTCGTCCAGAAGCAGTTCGCGTGGGTGAGCAGCGCCCCCTTCGGCTTGCCGGTCGTTCCCGAGGTGTAGACGAGCAGCAGCGGGTCGTCGTCGGCGACGGTGGCGTCGCGGGCGTGCCGGGGTCCGGCGGCGAGCTCGTCGAGGCCGTCGCGCGTGAGCGGGTGGCGGCGGGTCTCGAGCCTCTCCGCCTCGGCGAGCGCCGCGTCCGCGAGGCCGTCGTGGTCGGGGTGGACGAACAACGCCGCCGGTTCCGCGTCGTCGAGCTGGTAGGCGATCTCCGCCGGGGCGAGACGGATGTTGATGGGGGAGAGGATGAGGCCGGCCTTCGCGCAGGCGAACAGCAGCTCGACGTGCTCCGGGCGGTTGCCGGTCAGCGACGCGACTCGGTCGCCGCGCCGGAGCCCGTCGGAGAGGAGGGCGGCGCCGAGACGCTCCGAGCGGTCGTCGAGCTCGGCGTAGGTGGTCGCGTCGCCCTGGAAGTCGATCGCGACGCGCTGCGGCGTGACGACGCCGCGGTCGCGGATCCAGCGGCCGATCGTGAGGTCGCCCTGGCTCATCCCTCCACCTCCTGCGCGGTCTCCGCGGGTGTCCCGGCCGGCACCGCGTGACCCGGCGCGTCCTCCGGCTCACGCTGCCGCGACGAGAGCAGCGCCCCGCCACGCCGCCCGGTCGCCAGCGCCGCGATGCCTCCGGGGAAGAAGAGCACGAGCAGGACGAACAGGCCACCGAGGATGAAGAGGGGCTCGGACAGGGGGACCCGGAGCACGCCGGGGAGGTCGGCGACGGTCGCGGAGTTCGACAGGGCGACGAGGCGGTGGTCGAGGTAGGTGTAGAGCGCCCCGCCGATCACCGCGCCCCACAGGGTTCCGGTGCCGCCGAGCACCACCATCACGAGGAGGGTGAGCGTGAAGAGCGCGGTCGTGACCGTCGGGTGGGCCCCGCCGACGAGCAGGACGTAGACGACCCCGCCCAGTGCCGCGAGGAACGACGCGAGCACGAACGACAGCAGCTTGTAGCCGTAGGGGCGCAGGCCGATCACCTCGACCCGCTGCTCGTTCTCGCGGATCGCCTGCCACACCCGCCCCGGCCGCGACCGCACCGCCCACCACGCGACCGCGTAGGTGACGACGAGCAGCACGAGCGCCAGCCAGTACACCTGACGCGTGTTGAAGACGCCGACGAAGAACGAGGGGATGCGCTGGGAGGCGAGGCGGAGCCCCTCGTCGCCGCCGGTGACCCGGAACGGGTCGCGGAGGACGAAGATCGAGCCCGCCTGGGCGAACGCGAGCGTGACCATCGCGAACGCGATGTCCTTCACCCGCAGCGAGATCGCCCCGAGGACGGTCGACAGCACGATGACGACGACGACCGTCAGGAGGACCGCCGGGCCGAGCGTCCAGCCGAACCGGGTCACGGCGACCCCGGTGACGTAGACGCCGACCGCGAAGTAGAGCGCGTGCCCGAACGACAGCAGGCCGGTGAAGCCGAACAGCAGGTCGTAGGTCAGTGCGACCGCCCCGAAGACCAGCATGAACGCGAGCAGGTTCAGGGTGCCGGGGCTGTTCAGCGGACCGCCGAGGAGGACCGGGATGCGGACCGGGATGAACGGCAGGGCCGCGAGGATGACGAGGAGGAGGCCGAGGCCGGCCCGCTGGATCGAGGTGGCGCCCGCGTTCATACCGCGGCCTTCCCGGCGAGCCCGGCGGGGCGGACGAGGAGGACCCCCGCGAGCAGCAGGACCACGATGAGGTCGCCGGCGCCGAACTGGAGGTAGAAGTTCGCGTACTGCTGGAGCAGGCCGACGAGCACCGACGCGATCGCCGCGCCCTGGAGCGACCCGAGCCCGCCGATGATCACGACGATGAAGGCGAAGATCAGGAGGCTCCCGCCCTGCTCGGGGTTGATCGCGCCGAAGAAGACCCCGGTGAGGATCCCGCCGAGTGCGGCGGCGACGCCGCCGATCGCGAACACGAGCGTGAACGCCTTCGCGACGTCGATGCCCAGCGCGCTCACCATCGCCCGGTTCTCGACCCCCGCCCGGACGATGAGCCCGTAGCGGGTGCGGCGGAGGAAGGCGACGAGCCCGAGGTAGAGGGCGACGGCGACGCCGATGGCGACGAAGCGGCTGTTCGGGATCGGCGCGTCGCCGAGCCGCGTCACCTCGCCCATCCACCGCAGCGTCGGGAAGACCCGCGCCTCGGGGCTCCACACCGCCCGGACGAGGGCGGTGATCGACAGGGCGAGCCCGACGGTCACGAGGATCTGGCCGACGTGCTGGCCGTAGAGGCGGCGGATGAAGGCGTACTCGACGAGGACCGCGACGAGCGCGCCGCCCGCGACCCCGATCACGGTCGCGAGCAGCAGCCGCAGGGCCACGTTGTCGATCCCGTCGAGCTGCAGGGCCGACCACCAGGTGAGGTAGGCGCCGACGGTGAGGAACGCCCCGTGGGCGAAGTTCAGCACGTCCATGAGCCCGAAGATGAGCGACAGGCCGGAGGCGACGAGGAAGTAGAGGGCGGCGAGGCCGAGCCCGGTGACGGTGAGGAGGATGAACGTCGTCACGCGCGCCCCCTCCCGGCGACCCCGAGCAGCTCGCGGGTGAGGGCGGCATCGTCGAGCAGCTCGGCGGCCGGTCCACGGTGGACGACCCGCCCCTGGTCGAGGACGACCGCGTCGCGGGCGATCTTGCGGACCACGCCGAGGTTCTGCTCGACGAGCAGGCTCGTCGTCAGCTCGCTGACCCGCTCGAGGATGTTCGCGACCTCGGTGACGAGGTTCGGGGCGAGCCCCTTCGTCGGCTCGTCGATGAGCAGCAGCCGGTTCTCGTTCAGGAGGGCGCGCCCGAGCGCGAGCATCTGCTGCTCGCCGCCGGACATGGTCCCGGCGGGCTGGCGGGCGCGTTCCTCGAGCCGCGGGAAGAGGTCGTGGACGAGGTCGTAGCGATGCGTGCCGCCGGGACGGGCCGCGAGCCGGAGGTTCTCCTCGACGGTGAGCTCGCTGAACACGTCGCGGTCCTCGGGGACGTAGCCGATGCCGCGCTGCACGATCGTGTGGACCGGGTGGCGGCTGATGTCCTCGCCGGCGAACTCGACCCGTCCGCGGCGGTCGACGAGCCCGAGGATCCCGCGCAGGGTGGTGGTCTTGCCGACCCCGTTGCGGCCGAGCAGCGCGGTGATGCCACCGGAGGGGACCGTGAACGACACGCCCCGCAGCACGTGCGACTCGCCGAGGTAGACGTCGAGGTCCTCGACCCGGAGGAGCGCCTGCCCGTTCGCGCCCGGGATCACAGCGACTCTCCGAGGTAGGCGGTCTGCACGGTCTCGTTGCCCATGACCGCCTCCGGCGTGTCGCAGGCGAGGAGCGCGCCGTGGTGCATGACCGCGATGCGTTCGGCGAGATCGACGACGACGTCCATGCGGTGTTCGACCATGACGACGGTGGTGCCGGCGGCCTGGATCTCGTGGACGACGCCCATGATCTCCGGCACGTCCTCGACGCTCATCCCGGCGGTCGGCTCGTCGAGGAGCAGGACCCGCGGCTCGAGGACGAGGACGATCGCGAGCTCGAGCTTGCGCTTGTTCCCGTGCGACAGCGAGGCCGCGAGCACGCCCTCCTGCCCCTCGAGACCGACGAGCGACAGCGCCCCCTGCGCGCGGCCCACCGCCTCGTCCCCGGGACCGGTCCGGCGCCAGAGGTGCATGCTTCCTCCGAGGCGGGACTGGGCGGCGAGGCGCACGTTCTCGAGCACGGTCAGGGTCGGGAAGATGCTGGTGACCTGGAAGCTGCGGGCGAGCCCACGGCGGGCGCGGACGGACGGGGGGGTGCCGGTGACGTCCTCACCGGCCAGTTCGATGCGCCCCGCCGTGGGCTGGCAGAGGCCCGACAGGAGGTTGAACAGCGACGTCTTGCCGGCGCCGTTCGGCCCGATGACGGCGAGGAACTCGCCGTCGCGGACCGAGAGCGAGACGTCCTCGACGATCCGCGCGCCGCCGATCGACAGGCTCAGCCCGTCGGTGCGGAGGACCGCGCCGTCAGCGTCCACGAGGACGTCCCGCTTCCCGGTCTGCTGCTACTCGAACGACCCGGCCGGCGGTGCGACCGCCTCCGCGCCCATGACCTCGACGAGCTCGGGGGTCGACCCGGTGAGCCGCGCCTGGAACATGGGCTGGATCATCGCGTGGTCCTCGGCGCGGATCGTCTGCGTGCCCTTCGGTGCGTCGAACGTCCAGCCCTCGAGCGCCGCGATGAGCGCGTCGACGTCGTCGCCGCCGCCGGCCTCCTCGATCGCGTGGACGATCATCTGCGCCGCCACGAAGCCGTCGGGGGTGAAGAGGTCCGCGGCGCCCGAGACGTTCTCCTCGAGGAAGTCGTTCGCCTCGTTGTCGGCCGCCTCGACGAAGTAGTGCGACAGGAAGTCGATCTTGTCGGCGGTCTCGCCGAACGCGGTGTCGTACGACGCGCGCTGGTCGAGGCCGGTCACGACCGTCGTGGCGTCGAAGACGCCCTGCTGGTCGAGCGACTGCCACATCGCCGGGGCGGTCTCGCCGGCCCAGGCCGTGAAGAGCAGGTCGGGGTTCGCGTCGACGACGCGACGGGCGAACGGCGTGAAGTCGTTCGTGTCGAGCGGCACGAGGACGGATTCGACGGTCGCGCCGCCCGCGTCGCCGAGGACCGCCTGGACCGCGGCCGCGTTCGCCTGCCCGAAGGCGTAGTCCTGCGCGAACACGAGGACCTTCTTGCCCGACACGTCGCCCAGGATCTCCGCGGCGGTCTGGACGTCCTGCCAGGTCTGGCGGCCGGACCGGAACGTGTAGCGGTTCAGGCCGGTGATCGCGTCCGCCGCGGCGGGGCCGGAGATGAACAGGATCTGGTTCTCTGCGGCGAACGGCCCCATCTGGAGCGCAGCCGCCGACGAGACCGAACCGGCGAGGATCTTGTAGCCCTGACCGACGAGGTCGGTGGCGATCGACGTGGCCTGCTCGGCGTCGGCGGCGTCGTCGTGGAAGGTGACCTCCAGCGGGTGGCCCGCGACGACCCCGGTGCCGCCGGTCGCGTAGTCGAGTCCGATCTCGAAGCCCTCGACGTACTGGTTCCCATAGCTCGCGAGCAGCCCGCTCGTCGAGCTCACGATGCCGATCCTGATCGGCTCGCCGAGTTCCTCTTCCTCCCCGGCGGGCTCCTCGGTTTCCTCGGCAGGTGCGTCGTCGGTTCCTGCGGCGGCGTCGTCGCCACCGTCGTCGCTGCTCCCGCACGCGGTCGCCACGAGTGCGAGCACCGCGAGCAGAGCGAGCATCCAGCGCAAGCGTCCAGCCATGTCCCGGCTCCTTCTTGAGGCGGCCACCCACCAGACGCGACCGAGGGGATCGACGGACCGCAGACAATCTGACAGGTGGTTCACCTGTCACTTCTAACGGGAAGCGGCTTGCCTGTCAAGGGTTCGTCGCCATCTCCTTCACCGCCGCTCCGGCAGCTCGTTTCTCCCGAGGAAGGCGGTCACGACTTCTGCGACGCGCTGCGGCCCGACCAGCCGGGATACATCTCCGCGGACGTGGGGGCGAGGAAGGCGGTCACGACTTCTGCGACGCGCTGCGGCTCCTCCCAGAACGGCAGGTGTCCGGCGCCGTCGAGCATGACGACGGACGTGTCGGGGATCAGCCCGGCGAGGAGGTCGGCGTTGCGAGGATCGACCACCGCGTCGCTGGTCCCGTGGACGACCAGGGTCGGGGCGGTGATCCCGCGCAGGCGGTCGCCGCCCGAGTAGGTGGTGCCGGCCGCGGCCTGCGCCTGCCACCCCGCCGGGTCCTGGGGGGCGGCCAGCCGGTGGGCGAGGATCCGCTCGACCAGATCCGGGTCGCGTTCGCGTGAGGCCGGGCTGAGCGCGTTCGCGATCGCCTTCCGCAGTGCCTCCTCCGGCGCGAGCGTCGGCATCTCGGCGATGAGCTTGAGCGTCGGCTCCGGGATCGGGTAGGCGACGTCCCCACCGGGGGTCGAGGCGACGAGCACGAGGCGGTCGATTCGCTCAGGCGCGGCGAGCGCGACCTCCTGCGCGACCATCCCGCCGAGGCTCGTGCCGAGCAGATGTGCCCGCTCCATGCCCGCGTCGTCCATCACCGCGACGACGTCGGTCGCCATCTCCTCGGCGGCGTACGGGCCCTCGGGGACGTCGCTCTCGCCGATCCCGCGGTTGTCGAACAGCACGAGCCGCAACGACCCCGCGAGCAGCGGCCGGAGCGGCTCCCAGCCCCAGCGGGCGTAGCCGAGCCCGTGGACGAGGACGAGCGGGGGCCCGTCGCCCTCGTCGACCTCGTAGCCGATCCGGACCCCGCCGTTCGATGCGAACCTCGTCGCCATGCCGCCTCTCCTGCTGCCCGTTCCCTCCGTTGTGTGAGCATCGAGTTCCGAGGGGTGGAACTGAGCGCTCACACGACGGGAGGGACAGCCTGCCACGGACGCGGGCCGGGTAGCGTCGCGCCCTCCCGAGCTGGAGGCGGGACGATGCGCGAGACCGCGGAGGAGCTCGACCGGCTGCAGGACCTCCTGGACCGCAGCTACGCCGGCGCGGGCCAGCACCTGCGCAGCATCCACACCGACCGGGCGCGGATCAGCGCGGCCGACCTCGTCGAGCGCCTGCAGGGGATGAACGTCCTCGTGGTGGCGACCGTGACCAGCGACGGCCGGCCGCTCACCGGGCCGGTCGACAGCTTCCTCTTCCACGGCCGCTTCCACTTCGGCACGTCCTCCGACGCGGTCCGCACCCGGCACCTCGAGCGTCGCCCGGCGGTGTCTGCGACGCACGTCCGGGGCGAGGAGCTGGTCGTGACCGTCCACGGGGACGTGCGGCGCCTCGACCTCGCGGGCGCGGACGCCGACTTCGCCGAGCTCACCCGGGAGCACTACGGCACCGGGTGGGACGAGTGGGACGACGCCCCGCCCGCCTGGGCGGTCGAGCCCCGCCGCATGTTCGCCGCGGACATGTCGGTCCACACCGCGGGCGACTGAACGGCCACCGCCGACTCTCCTCACCGAGAGAAGCCCGGGCTTGGAGTGCGACGCTCAAGCGGGCGGCGGTCAGCGCCGATGACCAGGCGACAAACTGCGTCGGCCACGACTCGCGGGGGGACGAAACGAATGGAGCCAGAGGCGCCAGCCGGGGATCTGATCCCGAGCATCCTCCGCCTGCGCGTCCTCGGCGTCGACTGCGGCCAGGGCTACCTCCTCGGCGTCGACTGCGGCCAGGGCTACCTCCTCGGCCGCCCCGAACGGCTCGACGCGCTCTCCCTCACCGCGTGGGACCGGGCTAGAGGCCTTGGGTCGGCAAAGTTGTCGCGTTTGAGCCAAGTTTTCGTGGGCGAGTCAAGTTTCGGGGGTTCATGCCTCGACGGGCCGGGGCGAAGCCCCGTTAGACTTAGCTAACAACTTAGTCTATTATCGGGACATGGTGAAGGTCGGGGTGCACGAGGCCAAGACGACGCTCTCGAAGCTGCTGCGGCGCGTCGCGGCCGGCGAGGAGGTCACGATCACCCGGGGTGGCGAACCGATCGCGCGGCTCGTGCCCGTCCGCTCGCGGCGCACGCGCACGCTCGGCCAGGATCGCGGCGTCTACGAGGTGCCTGACGACTTCGACCAGCCGCTCCCCGACGAGGTCGTGCAGGCCTTCGAGTCGTGAGCAGCTCGTGAGAGCACTGCTCGACACCCACGCCTGGCTCTGGATGCTGACCGACCCCGAGCGCCTTGGCGACGCGCTCGTCTTCGTCGACGACGCCGACAACGAGCTGCTCCTCTCGGCGGCGAGCTCGTGGGAGATCTCGATCAAGTACGCCCTCGGCCGGCTCCCGCTCCCCGAGCCGCCCTCCACGTACGTCCCGGCACGGATCCGGAGCACGGGGGTCACGCCGCTGGCCGTCGAACACACCCATGCGCTGGCCGTCGCCGACCTGCCGGACCATCACCGTGACCCCTTCGATCGTCTGCTCGTCGCCCAGGGGAGCGTGGAGGCGGTCCCGATCATCACCGCCGACGAGGTCCTGGCGCAGTACGACGTCGACGTGATGCTCGCCGGCTGAGCCGCGTCGAGCCGGTGGTCAGGTGCGCGGCTCCCAGGTGAAGAAACGCGCGGCGAGCACGACCCCCGCAACCCCCCAGATCGCCAGCACGAGGAGGTCGGCCCCCTCGAAGCCGTTCCCGGTCGGCGCGAAGAACGACGCGAGCGTCGCGTCGGCGAACGGGCGGACGGGGAAGATGCCGCCGAGCACGTCGATCCAGGCCGGGGGGTTCTGGAGGGGGATGAAGACGTTGGAGATGAAGAGCAGCGGCAGGATCGCCGCGTTGACGATCGCCGGCGCCGCGTCGGCGTTCGGGATCAGGGCGACGATCGCGAGGCCGAGCGCGGCGAAGGTCGCCGACCCGATCGCGATCGTGACGACGAACGCCGGCAGCGTCGTCGTCGGGACGGAGACGCCGTAGAAGACGACCCCGAACGTGACGCAGATGACGACGAGCAGCAGCGCCACGAACACGGCGTGGGTCACCCGACCGAGGATGTAGGACCACCCCGGCATCGGCGTGCCGCGGATGCGCTTGAGGACGCCCTCGTCGCGGGCGAACGTCACCGACATGGCGATGTTCGTGAAGCAGGCCGTGATCACGGAGAAGGCCGCGATGGCCGGCACGTAGAAGGTGCTGACGCTGACCTCACGCCCGGCGATGAACACGGTGCCGCCGCCGAACAGGACCGTGAAGATCACGAGGAACATCAGCGGGAAGACGAAGGTGAAGAAGGCCGCCGCGGGGTTGCGCCAGAAGGCCTTGTTCGTGAAGCGCACCTGCCGCCATGCCGCCGCGAGCCCCCCGCTCACACCGGCACCTCCTCGCCGGGCCCGGTCAGCTCGAGGTAGACGTCCTCGAGCGACGGGCGGACGACCTCGATGCCGCGCAGCTCGACGCCGTTGTCGAGCGCCCAGCCGGTCAAGCGGTGGAGCGTCCGCACCGGGTCGTCGGTGTGCAGCTCCGTCAGTTCGTCCGGGGCGTCGGTCGCTGCGCCCAACTCGCCCGGGAGCGGGGGCGCGCCGGCCGGGAGGCGGAAGCGGATGCGGGTGGCCGCCTGCTCGCGGCCGCCGAGCGTGTCCGGCGTGCCCTCGGCGACGATGCGTCCGGCCGAGATCACGGCCACACGGTCCGCGAGCTCCTGGGCCTCGTCCATGTAGTGCGTGGTGAGGAGGATCGTCTTGCCGAGCGTCTGCAGGTTGCGGATCACCTGCCAGGCGTTGCGTCGGGCGCCGGGGTCGAAGCCGGTCGTCGGCTCGTCGAGGAAGAGCAGCCGCGGGTCGCCAGCGAGCGCGATCGCCACGTCCAGGCGGCGCTTCTGCCCGCCGGAGAGGCTGTTGACGCGCGCGCCGCGCTTCTCGGTCAGCTCGACGAGCTCGATGACCTCGTCGGTCGGCAGCCGGGAGGGGTAGTTGGCGGCGAACCAGTCGATGGTCTCGCGCACCGTGAGGTAGGCGTCGACGCCGGTGGACTGGAGCACGATGCCGATCTGCGCGCGCAGCGCCACCGACCCGTCGGCGGGGTCGTGGCCGAGGACCCGGACCTCGCCGGCGTCACGGGGTCGGAACCCCTCGAGGATCTCGACCGTCGTCGTCTTGCCGGCCCCGTTCGGCCCGAGCAGCGCGAACACCTCGCCCTCGCGGACGGCGAGGTCGATGCCCCGCACGGCCTCGAGCGCGCCGTAGGACTTCCTGAGGCTACGGACCTCGATCACGTTCTCACCCATGGCCCCGGATGCTTACCAGACACCTCCGTGGCCGGGAGACGGGACCTCGGTCATCCGCCTCCGCATGCGAAGGGGATCTGACAGGGTCCGCCGTATTCCGGGCGTCGGCCGCACCGCTGCCGAGGGCCGGTCTGAGCCTTGGTGGCGGACCCCGGTCATCCGCCTCCGGATGCGGAGGGGATCTGACAGGGTCCGCCGTATTCCTGAGCCTTGGTGGCGGACCCCGGTCATCCGCCTCCGCATGCGAAGGGTTTCTGACAGGGTCCGGAGGTTGAGGTCAGAGGGCGACGATCTCGTCGAGGGTGAGGTCGGGGTGGGCCTCCTCGAGGCGTTCGAGGGCGAAGCGGTTGCGGAACAGCGCCAGCGGGGTGCCGTCGCTGCGCTCGAACACGTCGGCGATGCGACCGTCCCGCAGCACCGCGATCGCCGCGCGGTCGGTGCGGCGGGCGAGCTGGTACCGCGCCGGCTCGAGACGTGCCGGCGCCCCGAACTCGTGCTCGAGCCGCCAGGCCGTGACGTCGAACTGGAGCTCGCCGACCGCGGCGAGCAGCGGTGCCTGCTCGCCGAGCTCGGCATCGCGGAGCACCTGGACCACGCCCTCCTCGTCGAGCTCGGACAGTCCGCGGCGGAACCGCTTCCACCGCGAGCGGTCGGTGGCGTGGACCCGGCGGAAGTGCTCGGGCGCGAACGTCGGCGGCGGGGGGTAGGCGACCGGGTCGTCGACGTAGAGCGTGTCGCCGATCCGGAGGTCGGTGGCGTTCACGAGCCCGATCACGTCGCCGGGACAGGCGAGGTCGAGCGTGGCACGGCCCTGACCGAAGACCTCGTGGGCGTACTTCATCGCGAACGGCCGGCCGGTGCGGGCGCAGACCGCGGTGCTGCCGCGCTCGAACCGGCCCGAGCAGACGCGGAGGAAGGCGATGCGGTCGCGGTGGCGGCGGTCCATGTTCGTCTGGACCTTGAAGACGTACGCGGAGAACGGTGCGTCGAGGGCCCGTTCGGCCCGGTCGAGGTCGTGACGCGGCTGCGGGGCCGGCGCCATCGACGCGAGCGCGTCGAGGAGCAGCTTCACCCCGAAGTTCGACAGCGCGGAGCCGAAGAAGACGGGGGTGGATGTGCCGGCGAGGAACCCGTCGCGGTCGAGGGGCGGATGGACCGCGTCGAGGAGGGCGAGCTGCTCGGTGACCGTCCCGTCGGGGTCGGCCTGCCCGTCCCACGGGGCGACGTCGGTCGGCGCGATCGACGACCCGTGGGAGGCGCGGGTGAAGCGGTGGAAGCTCTTGTCGCGGCGGTCCACGACGCCGTCGAAGCTGCCGGCGGCCTTCACCGGCCAGGTGACCGGCACGGCTTCGAGGCCGATCTGCGCCTCGATGCCGTCGAGGATCTCGAGCGGGTTCGGGGTGGGCCGGTCCATCTTGTTCACGAACGTCAGGAGGGGCGTGCCACGTCGGCGGCAGACCTCGAACAGCCTCTTGGTCTGGGGCTCCACGCCCTTGGCCGCGTCGAGCACCATCACCGCCGCGTCGACGGCCGACAGCACCCGGTAGGTGTCCTCGGAGAAGTCGCGGTGGCCGGGCGTGTCGAGGAGGTTCAGGAAGACGCCGTCGTGCTCGAACCGCACGACCGCGGAGCTGATGGAGATGCCACGCTGCTTCTCGAGCTCCATCCAGTCCGAGGTCGCTGCTCGCGCGACCTTCCGCGACCGCACCGCTCCCGCCTCGCCGATCGCGCCGGCGTAGAGGAGGAACTTCTCGGTCAGCGTCGTCTTGCCCGCGTCGGGGTGCGAGATGACGGCGAAGGTGCGCCGCCGGGCGACTTCGCGCAGGAGTCCGTTGGTGCTCATGTCGACTTCGCGCAGGAGTCCGTTGGTGTTCATGTCGAGGTCCAGTGTCGGTGGGGTGGAGGGCGCCGGGCGGCGCCGCCGGGCTTGCAGTCCGGCCTACCCCTCCCCGTACTGGTCGCAGTGGATGAGCGGCAAGGTCCTAGCCCGGAGGGTCGGGATGGATGTCGGGGGTGTCCGCACAACCCTGCGAGAGGGCACCGGGACGACGGGAAAGGGTACCTCTTCGTGCCGTGTCGACCTCCCCCCGGTGTGGCAAGGTCGGGCGCGATGCGTCGAGGAGAGCGCGTGCTGCTGTCGCTCGGGGTGCTGGTCGCCGTCCTCGTCGTTCTTGTCGGGGCGCTGTGGGGCTTCCAGCGACGCCTCGTCTACCTGCCCTACGGGGCGCCGCCTGCCGTGGAGGAGGGGCTTCCGGGCGCGGAGGCGGTGACGATCACGACTGCAGACCGCCTCGAGCTCGACGCCTGGTTCCTGGCGTCGGGACCGACCGCGGTGGCGTTCTTCCCCGGCAACGCCGGCAACCGCTCGTTGCGGGCGCCGCTCGCGCGGGCGCTGGCGGACGAGGGCCTGTCGGTGCTGCTGCTCGACTACCGCGGCTACGGCGGCAACCCGGGCCGGCCGAGCGAGCAGGGCCTGAC
>JBOHEE010000005.1:0-4958 GCA_050700895.1 Nitriliruptorales bacterium
AGCTGGCGCAGGGCGCCGATCGCCGCCCAGACGCACCACTCCGCGACCGCGATCGCGTTCATGCCGGCCGCGCTCGCGACCGGGATCCCGGCGGCGGCGCAGGCCTCGACGTCGACGCTGTCGAGGCCGGCGGCCGGGACCTGGACGAGCCGGCAGGTCGCCGCGAGCGCGTCGACCACCTCGCCTGCGACCCGGTGGTGCGACGTCCAGTCCGCGACGCAGATGTCCGCGCCGCGGCACGCGGCGACCGGATCCTCCTCACGACCGACCGCGACGACCTCGTGCCCGTTCGGGAGCTGGGCACCGATCGCCTCAGCCGGGACGGGGGCGAGAATGACGACCCTGCCCATCCTGGACTCCTTCCCCTCGTCGCGCACGGTGACATGCGATGCCGCGTCCCGGCTGTACCCTTCTGATCGGGCTCTACGACCTCGACGGGAGGCTAGATGAAGCCCGCCGCCACCACTCCGCCCCGTCTGCCGTGACCTGCGCAAACCTCGTCGACTGGTGATCGCACGATGACCCCGAATCCCGACTCCTCCGCCCCGCCCACGAAGCCCCGCGAGACGCTCCACCGCGCGGTCATCCGGTTCGCCGGCGACTCGGGCGACGGCATGCAGCTGACCGGCGACCGCTTCACGGTCCAGACCGCCGAGGTCGGCAACGACCTCGCGACCCTGCCCGACTTCCCGGCCGAGATCCGCGCCCCTGCCGGCACGACGGCGGGCGTCTCGTCCTTCCAGCTCCAGTTCTCCGACGAGGACATCCTCACCCCCGGCGACCGCCCGGACGTCCTCGTCGCGATGAACGCCGCCGCGCTCAAGAAGAACCTCGCGGACCTCGATCGCGGCGCGACCGTCATCGTGAACAGCGACGGGTTCGACAAGGGGGACCTCAAGAAGGCGGGCTACCTCACCAACCCCCTCGAGGACGGCACGCTGAACGACTTCACCGTCCACGAGATCGCCCTGAACGACCTCACGGCCCGGGCGCTCGACGACCTCGTCGAGGCGAGGGACATCACGAGCAAGGACGCCGGCCGGGCGAAGAACATGTTCGCGCTGGGGCTCGTGTCGTGGATGTTCGGCCGCCCGATCGACTCGACGATCGCGTGGCTCGAGAAGAAGTTCGCCGCCCGGCCCGCGATCGCCGAGGCGAACGCCCGCGCGATCCGGTCCGGCTACAACTTCGGCGAGACGACGGAGCTCTTCGCGCACACCTACGAGGTCAAGCCGGCCAAGCTGCCGCCGGGGCGCTACCGCAACATCAGCGGCAACGTGGCGCTCGCGTACGGCCTCGTCGCCGCCGCGGAGCGGGCGGGTCTCGACATCTTCTACGGCTCCTACCCGATCACCCCGGCGTCGGACATCCTCCACGAGCTGAGCCGCCTGAAGCGCTTCGGCGTGCGCACCTTCCAGGCCGAGGACGAGATCGCGGCGGTCGGCGCCGCGCTCGGGGCGGCGTTCGCGGGAGCGCTCGGCGTGACCGCCTCGTCGGGACCCGGGGTCGCGCTGAAGTCCGAGACCATCGGGCTCGGGGTGTCGGTCGAGCTGCCGCTCCTTGTCATCGACGTCCAGCGCGGCGGACCCTCCACCGGGCTGCCCACCAAGACCGAGCAGGCGGACCTGCTCCAGGTCATGTTCGGCCGCAACGGCGAGGCGCCGGTTCCGGTCGTCGCGGCGATGTCGCCCGGCGACACCTTCGAGGCGACGTTCGAGGCGGCGCGCATCGCGCTGAAGTACCGCACCCCGGTCGTGCTGCTCACCGACGGCTACATCGCCAACGGCTCCGAGCCGTGGCGCCTGCCCGACGTCGACGCGCTGCCGGCCATCGACGTCGGCTTCGCGACCGAGCCGAACGCAGAGGACGGCAGCTTCCAGCCGTTCCTCCGCGACCCGGAGACGCTCGCGCGGCCGTGGGCCGTGCCCGGCACCCCCGGCCTCCAGCACCGGGTCGGCGGGCTCGAGAAGGCCGACGTGACCGGCGACATCTCCTACGACCCGGCCAACCACCACAAGATGACGATCCTCCGCCAGGCGAAGGTCGACGGCATGGCGCGCGACATCGCTCCTGCGGAGGTCGAGGGCGACGAGGACGCGGAGCTGCTCGTCGTCGGCTGGGGCTCCACGTACGGGGCGATCCGGTCGGCGGTCCGTCGGGTGCGCGCGAGCGGCCGCAAGGCGGCTCACGTCCACCTGCGGCACCTCAACCCCTTCCCACCGAATCTCGGTGAGCTCCTCAAGTCCTACCCGCGGGTGCTCGTCCCGGAGATGAACATGGGCCAGCTTCGGATGCTGCTGCGCGCCCGGTTCCTCGTCGACGCGGAGGGCTACAACCAGATCCGCGGCCAGCCGTTCCGGGCCGCCGAGCTGGAGGAGCAGATCAACGCCATCCTCGACGGCGTCCCCGACGCCGCCCACGTCTCCTGACCGCACGGAGAGAGCGTCATGACGGAAGCCACCAAGCTCACCCGTAAGGACTTCGCCTCGGACGTCGAGGTGCGATGGTGCCCGGGCTGCGGCGACTATGCGATCCTCGCCGCCGTCCAGACCGCGCTCGCTGAGTTCGGGGCGCGCCCCGAGGACACCGTGTTCGTGTCAGGGATCGGCTGCGCCGCCCGCTTCCCGTACTACATGGAGACCTATGGGCTGCACTCCATCCACGGCCGCGCCCCCGCGATCGCCACCGGCATCGCCTCGACCCGGTCGGACCTCGACGTGTGGGTCGTGACCGGCGACGGCGATGCCCTGTCGATCGGCGGCAACCACCTCATCCACTCGCTGCGCCGCAACGTGAACCTGAAGATCCTGCTCTTCAACAACGAGATCTACGGGCTGACGAAGGGCCAGTACTCGCCGACGTCGCGTGAGGGCCAGATCACGAAGTCGTCGCCGATGGGGGTGATCGACCACCCGTTCAACCCGGTGAGCCTCGCCCTCGGTGCCGAGGCGACGTTCGTCGCGCGGACCGTCGACACGGACCGCAAGCACTTCCTCGGGGTGCTCGAGGCCGCGTACGACCACCGCGGGAGCGCCTTCGTCGAGATCTACCAGAACTGCCCGGTCTTCAACGACGAGGCCTTCTCGCTCGTCACCGACCGGGCGACCGGCCAGCACTACCGCATCGAGCTCGCCGACGGCGAGCCGATCGTGTTCGGCCCGGAGGACGACAAGAAGGCGGTCGTCACGAAGGACGGCGGCGGGGTCCAGATCGTGCCGCTGGACGAGGCGGGGGATCGGGTCATCGTCCACGACGTCGGCTCGGAGGACCCGACGCGGGCGTTCGCCCTCTCGCGGCTGTCGCACGGGGCGACGAGCGCCACGCCGTTCGGGGTCTTCCGCGACGTGGAGCGGCCGGTCTACGAGGAGCTGCTCCAGGGCCAGATCGACCAGGCGCGGGAGCGGCAGGGCGCCGGCGACCTGCGCTCGCTGATCGACAGCGGCAACGTCTGGGAGGTCTCGGCCTAGCGGCGGCCTAGCGGGGCTGGCTCCATCCGCCCCTGCATCGACGTCGGGGGAGAGGCCGGCTTCCCGGCCGCAGGGCCGACGTCGACATGCCGCCGCCATCGCGTGCCTCCGGCTTCCGCCTAGCATCGCCGTATCGATGCGACCCAGGAGGAACCACCGTGGCCGCGTTCTTCGCGCTCTACCCCAAGCCCGAGGAGGACGTCGAGGGCTTCGAGAGGCACTATCAGAACGAGCACATGGCGACCGTCGCCGACTGGCCGAACGTGGCCACCGCGAAGGTCTACCGGGTGACGGGGACCCCGCGGGGCGAGGAAGCCCCCTTCCACCTCGCGTTCGTCGCCACGTTCGACAGCGCCGAGGACATGGGGGAGGCCATGCGCAGCGAGGGCATGGGCCGGTCCGCGGCGGACGCCCGCACGATGCTGGAGCAGTGGGGGGTCGCCCCCGTCATGCTCGTCGCCGAGGACCTCTGACCCTCACTGCCCCGTGACCGGCGTACAGCGAAGGTTCCGTCATCTCGTCACCCACAGGTGACGCAACCACGGAACCTTTCGGTCGTGGGTGGCGTCTCATGGTGGTGGCCAGTGGGCGGCCTCGTCGGTCCGGGCCAGCCGGGCGCCCTTCCCACGGCACCTGACCTGGATGGAACGATGAACGGGGACAACTGTCGGTGCCGTGGGTCATGCGGCCGCCTTCCAGGGCAGCTCGGGTGCCAGGTCGGCACGTTCGAGCATGACCATGGTGATGAACGCCTTGGGGTGCTGGAACCCGCGGGCGGCGCTGCAGCTGGTCGTGGGCTACTTCACCGTGGCGGCGATCGGGCTCATCAGCGTGCCGCCGTGGGGGATCGTGCTGCTCGCCGCCGCGTGGCTCGTCGGCGGCGTCGCGCTGGTCCGCCTGGCACGGAGCCGGCCGGCCTGGACCCTGCTGGTGCCGGCAGCAAACGGCTTGTTCCTCTGGGCCGTGGTCACCGCCGGCGACATCAGGCTCGGCTGGACCGCCTGACCCTCGTCAGCCGCGGTCGACCTCCTGCGTGGCAGGCGGGGGAGGGATGCGGTCCTCGGGGACGAGGAGCGCGGCGACGTAGACGACCTGGGCGCTCAGCGCGGCGATCCCCGCGGCCGACAGGCCGAGGCGCACCGGCAGGGTGAGCCCCACGGGGACGATCGCTCCGACCACCCAGGCGATCGCGAAGACCGTCTCCGATCGGGTGAACGCGAGCCCGCGTTGCGACGGGGGGAGGGTCGACTGGAGGAGGCCGTCGAAGGCGAACTTCGCCGTGCCCCAGGCGAGTCCGGCCGCTCCGGCGAGGGTGGCGGCCGCGGGGACCCCGAACGACTGCGCGGCGACGAAGGCCGCGGCGGCCTCCACGGCCAGCGCGACGACCACCATCGGCTCCTCGCGCAGCCGTCGCTCCAACCAAGGGGCGAGGAGGGCCGCGACGAGGTAGCCGCCCCCGGCGGCGGCGAGGAGCGCGCCGAAGTCGAGGGC
>JBOHEE010000006.1:0-9537 GCA_050700895.1 Nitriliruptorales bacterium
GTCGAGGTCCGCAACGACGGCGGCACCCCGCACAACTTCGTCATCGAGGACCTCGACCTGAGCACCGGGACGATCGAGCCCGGAGAGGTCGTCACGGCGACGTTCGAGGCCCCCGACGGCCCGATCCGCTTCGTGTGCACCTTCCACCCCGGCATGGACGGCGAGATCCGCGTCGCCGCCGGTTGAGGGGGCTCGGGGGACTCAAGGAGCCGAGCGCAGCCAGGCAAGCCTCTCGCTGCTGCGTGAGGCGTAGTCCCCCGACTGAACGGCCCGAGAGACGCCGAACGACCCGAGCAACAACCAACCGACCGAAGGAGAAGATCGATGAACACGACCCTGACCACCGCCCTCCTGGCCTCTCCCCCGGCCGACGGCTGGGGCGGAGGCTGGCATGGCGGCGGGCTCTGGTTCCCGTGGTGGCCGCTGACCGTGATCCTGATCGTGCTGCTGGTCTGGTTCGTCGCGAGAGGCGGGTGGCGCCGCCGGCCGCCGGTCGGCGTCGAGAAGGCGAGGGAGATCCTCGCGCAGCGCTACGCGAGCGGCGAGATCAGCGCGAAGGAGTACCGGGAGCGACTCGCCGACCTGTGACGACGGCGCCGCACGCGGCCTCGCCGGACCGACGGCGGGGCCGCGTCGTTGCGCGGGCGGACGTCTCGGGTCCACGGACCACGCGTCAGTTCGGGGTTAGCTCGACCGGAGTGACCGTGAGGTCGACGAGGCGGCCCTCGCGGACGGCGCGGAGCGGGATGGCCCGACCGATCGCCTCGGCCGCCATCGCTCGCTGCAGCTCCGCGACGTCGCCGATCGGGAGCCCGTCGATGTCGACGACGATGTCCTCGACGAGCAGGCCGCCGGCGGCGGCGGCGGGGCTCCCCGGCACGACCTGAACGACCTCCACGCCCACCTCCCGGCCGACGGAGCGCGCGACGCGGGGCGGCAGCGGCCTGGAGCCGCCGGCGATGCCGAGGTAGGCGCGGCGGTGGCGACCGTCGCGGATGAGGCTGCTCACGATCGCGAGGGTGGCCGCATCGATCGGGACGGCGAGGCCGAGCCCGAAGCCGGCGACCGCGGTGTTGACGCCGACGACACGGCCACGAGCGTCGGCCAACGCCCCGCCGGAGTTGCCGGGGTTCAGTGCCGCGTCGGTCTGGATGACGTTCTCGACGTAGCGGCTCACCGCCCCGTCGCGCGTCGGCAGCGCACGCCCGAGGGCGCTCACCACCCCGGCGGTGACCGAGCCGGCGAAGCCCATCGGGTTGCCGATGGCGACGACGAGCTGGCCGACCCGCAGCCGCTCCGCGTCACCGAGGCGGGCGGCGGGAAGGTCGGTCGCCTCGGCCCGGACGACCGCGAGGTCCGACAGCGGGTCGCGGCCGACCACGTCGAACGAGAACTCGCGGCCGTCGGTGAGCAGGGCGGTCCCGCGTTCGGCGCGCGCAACGACGTGGGCGGAGGTCAGGAGATACCCGTCGGGGGCGATCACCACCGCGGAGCCCGCGCCACCGCGGCGACCGTTCCGCCACGGCAGGCGGAGGCTCGCGACCGCGGGCGACACAGCCTCCGAGACCGCGGTGACGACCTGCGAGTAGGCGTCGAGCGCGCCGTCCTCGTCGACGTCGGGGATCAGGGTCGGGGTCGTGTCGCTCACGATCTCACCTCCGATGCTCCGGTGCTTCTCAGGCGAGGTCCGGTCCGGCGTGGCGCACCGCCTCCACATGGGAGAAGGCCTCGCGCAGCTCGTCGAGCCACTCGGCCTCGCGTTCGCCGACCCGCCTCACGCACCACGCGAGGGCGTGGCTGCGGCTGCGCGCGACCCCGGCGTCCACGAGCGTGTCGAGGACGCGCCGCTCCGGGAGCCGCAGGCGGGTCATGACGGGGACGGTGTTCGAGGTGAAGAGGGCCCGGACCGGACCGCAGGCGGCCCCCCACGACAGCGTCCGTCCGAGCATCCGCTCGGCCTCGCGTGCGATCGCGATCCGCGCGTCGCGGGTCGTCTCGCGGAAGGTGACGATCGTCGTCTCGCACGCCGCCGCGTGGAGCGACTCGCCCTCGCCCTTGCCGCGCTCGGGCTCCTCGAGGGTGCCGACGACGAGGATCTCCTCGTGGTCCGCGCTCACCTCGAGGTCGGTGAACCAGCTCTCCGGCACCCGCTGGCGGACCCAGGCCCCGAGCTCCTCCCCCTTCAGCGTCCTCCGCACCGATCCGTCCCTTCTTCGCCCATGGAAGCTCATTACACCATTACATGCTTACCTTGTCGACTCGTCGCGCCGGACCTGGGGCTGGCGCCCTCCCGCGACCTACCGTTCGACGTCGGACGGAGAAGGACGGGAATGGAGCGGGGCGAGCGCGTGCGCGCGTCGAAGCTCCTCGCGCTCGTCCTCCGCCACGCCCCGGATCGTGCCGGCGTCGAGCTCGACCCGGCCGGCTGGGCGGACGTCGACGAACTGCTCCGCGGTCTCGCCGACCTCGACCGCCCGCTCGATCGGAAGGACCTGGAGGACGTCGTCGCTCACGGGTCGAAGCCGCGATTCGAGCTCTCGCCCGACGGGCGGCGGATCCGTGCCCGCTACGGGCACAGCGTCCAGGTCGCGCCCGGCTACGAGCCGTCCGCTCCCCCGCCGGTCCTGTACCACGGGACCGCTGCTCGCAACGTCGCCGGGATCCGCGAGCACGGCCTCGCCCCCATGGGCCGGCAGATGGTCCACCTCTCCGCCGATCGCGACCATGCGCAGGCGGTCGGCGCCCGCCACGGCGAGCCGGTCGTGCTCGCGGTCGACGCCGCGGGGATGGCCGCCGACGGCGCCCGCTTCTACGAGCTCCCCGGCGGCACCTGGCTCACCGACCGCGTCCCACCCCACGGGATCCTCTGACTCGTGAATGGCGTCGCAACCACAAGATGTTGTCTGCGCGAGCGGTTCTCATCCCCAGGGGTGCCGGCGTCAGCCGGCATGCAGTGCTGATCTGACGGCGATAGGGGCTCGGGGGGCCAGCAGTGGAGCCAGGCGGTCTGGGGGGCTCCTGCCCCCAGAAGAGCCGTCCACACAAGCCTCGCGTGGCTGCGCGGAACGTAGGCCCCCGACTGATCAGAGGTCGACGGAGTCGCCGTGGCCGAGGATGACGACCTTCGCGACGTCGCAGAAGCCCTCGAACAGCTCAGGATTCGCGGTGAAGAGGTCGTAGTGGATGGGGATGACGAGCTCCGCGCCGAGCGACTCGGTGAAGCGGTACGCGGTGCGGAAGCTGATGCTCGGTCCCGCGATCGGCAGGGCGAGGTTCGTGACCCGCAGCCCCTCGATCTCGGCGCCGTCGCCGGGGTGGAAGAGCATGCCGTCGATGACGTAGCCGGTGTTCGGCGGGCCGGGCGAACCGTCGACCATCTCCACGTGCGGCAGGTCTCGCGGCGCGATCTCGAACCCGGCGACCTCGAACGTCTCGCCGTCGGTCACCTCGGAGGCCCGATCCCCGCCGATCTTGTCGCAGACGTCGGCGTTCCCGTAGAGGGTCGCCCCGCGGTCCAGCAGCTCGTCGACCTGGTTCTCGTCGTAGTGGTCGGGGTGCTGGTGGGTGTAGAGGACAGCGTCGACCGCGCCGAAGTCGTCGAGCGAGAACGCGTTCATCGTGATCACGCCCGGGTCTATGAGGAGGCGGCGTCCGTCGCCCTCGACGACGAGGCAGGACTGGGGGTACTTCGTGACCTTCATGGCGACCTCCCATCGATGCGGAGCAAGCGGGCCGGGTTCTCCCAGAACACCCGCCGCAACCACCCGTCGTCAACGTCCAGTCGGGCCACCCCCTGGACCTGGTCCACGTAGCGGACGGGGATCGACGGGAAGTCGGATCCGAAGACGATCCGGTCGCCGAGGGCGGCGAACCGGTCGAGATAGCGGTCGGGGAGGCGCCCGATGAAGTCCGGGTCGGTCAGCGCCATGGCGGTGTCGAGGTGGACGGTCGGGACGTCCTCGGCGAGACGCAGGAAGTCGCCGAACTCGGGTGCGCCCAGGTGCGCGATGACGAGCAGGAGGTCGGGGAACCGCTCGAGGAGGCGGACGACGTGGTGCGCGCCGCAGAACTCCTCGCCACCGGAGCCGTCGGGGACGGCGGCCGCGTGGAGGACGACGGGCACGCGCAGGGCCGCGAGCTCGCTCCAGACACCGTCGAGCCTCCGGTCGTTCGCGTCGAACTTGCCGACCTGGAGGTGCACCTTCACGCAGCGTCCGCCCTCGGCGAGCGCCGCCGCGACGTACCTGTCGACGTCCGGGTCGGGGTAGAAGGTGAACGTCGGTACGACCGGGTCCTGGTCGGCGGCGAGGTCGAGGGTGAACCGGTTGAGCCAGGCCGCCATCCCCGGCTTGTGGGCGTACGCGAGCGCGGTGTGGGCGACGGCGCCGAGGTTGCGCAGGGCGGTGAGCCGCTCCCCCACATCGCCGCGGTACGCCATCGGCCACGGCGGCGCGAGCCGGTCGAAGTACTCCCACACCCTGCGCTGGAGGGGCATCGGCATGAAGTGGACGTGGATGTCGCAGATGCCGGGGATGCCGAGGTCCGCGACGAAGCCGGGGACGTCCTCGTCACGTTCCGGGAGGGATCGGTTCGCCACCCGCCGCAGCCTAGGTTCGCGCGGCATGACCGCCGCACCCACGCTCGGCCCCCCTCCCGTTCCTGGGAGGGTGGTGTTCACCGTGGTGTGCGGCTGGGCGAGGACAGATCGTCATCTGGCAAGGCGCGGCGAGTGCCGCGCAGCAGCGCTGCGCAAGCGGGTCCGCAACGCCGCCAGGGGCGATCTGGCCCGGCCAGACGTGCGCCAAACGTGGACACCAGCCTCCTTTGGGAGGAACTAATGCCGAGCTGGGAGTACGCCTCCGCCCCCGAGTCGCGGGAGATCGTCGACCTGCGGACGAGCTACGGGCTCTTCGTCGACGGCGGGTTCGTCGACTCCGTCGACGGGCAGCCGTTCAAGACCGTGAACCCCGCCACCGAGGAGGTCCTCGCCGAGGTCGTCGAGGCCGGCGAGGCCGACGTCGACCGGGCCGTCGCCGCCGCCCGCCGCGCGTACCAGCAGGTCTGGGGCCCGATGTCCGGACGCGAGCGCGCGAAGTACCTCTACCGCATCGCGCGGGTCATCCAGGAGCGGGCACGCGAGCTGGCGGTCCTCGAGTCGCTCGACAACGGCAAGCCGATCCGCGAGTCGCGCGACGTCGACGTGCCGCTCGCCGCGGCGCACTTCTTCTACTACGCCGGATGGGCGGACAAGCTCGCGCATGCCGGCTTCGGCCCCGACCCGGACCCCCTCGGCGTGGCCGGGCAGGTCATCCCGTGGAACTTCCCCCTGCTCATGCTCTCTTGGAAGCTCGCGCCGGCCCTCGCCTGCGGCAACACGGTCGTGCTGAAGCCGGCGGAGACGACCCCGCTGTCCGCGCTCGTGTTCGCCGAGATCTGCCAGCAGGTCGACCTGCCGCCCGGGGTCGTGAACATCGTGACCGGTGCGGGGGCGACGGGACAGGCGCTCGTCGCCCACCCCGACGTCGACAAGGTCGCCTTCACCGGCTCGACCGAGGTCGGCAAGGCGATCCAGCGCACGATCGCCGGCAGCAAGAAGCGCCTCACCCTCGAGCTCGGCGGCAAGGCCGCGAACGTCATCTTCGACGACGCCCCGATCGACCAGGCGATCGAGGGCATCGTGAACGGGATCTTCTTCAACCAGGGCCACGTCTGCTGCGCCGGGTCGCGCCTCCTCGTCCAGGAGTCGGTCCTCGACGAGGTCATGGACAAGCTCAAGGTCCGTATGGGCAAGCTCCGCGTCGGCGACCCGCTCGACAAGAACACCGACGTCGGGGCGATCAACTCTCCTGCGCAGCTCAGCAAGATCATCGAGTTGACCGAGGCCGGGACCGCCGAGGGCGCCGAGGCCTGGCAGGCGCCGTGCGAGCTGCCCGAGCGCGGCTACTGGTTCGCGCCGACCGTGTTCACCGGGGTGAGCCAGTCGCACCGCATCGCCCGGGAGGAGATCTTCGGCCCGGTCCTGTCCGTGCTCACGTTCCGCACCCCGGACGAGGCGATCACGAAGGCGAACAACACCCCGTACGGGCTGTCGGCCGGGGTGTGGACCGAGAAGGGCTCGCGGATCCTCTGGATGGCGCAGCACCTGCGCGCCGGGGTGGTGTGGGCCAACACCTTCAACCGCTTCGACCCGACCAGCCCGTTCGGCGGCTACAAGGAGTCGGGCTTCGGCCGGGAGGGCGGCCGCCACGGCCTCGCCGCATACCTCGACACCGCTGGGACCTCGCGATGAGCGGCTCGAGCAGCGACAGCGGTAGTCGCCCGACGATGAGCGGCTCGAGCAGCGACAGCGGTAGTCGCCCGACGATGAGCGACTCGAGCAGCGACAGCGGTAGTCGCCAGACGATGAGCGACTCAAGCAGCGACAGCGGTAGTCGCCCGACGATGAGCGAGCGGCTCGATGTCCGCAAGACCTACAAGCTCTTCATCGGCGGCGCGTTCCCGCGCTCCGAGTCGGGGCGGAGCTACACGGTCGAGTCCGCCGACGGCCGCTTCCTCGCGAACGCGGCCCGGGCGTCGCGCAAGGACGCCCGCGACGCGGTGGTCGCCGCGCGCAAGGCCTTCGCCGGCTGGTCGGGGCGCACCGCCTACAACCGCGGCCAGATCCTCTACCGCGTCGCCGAGATGCTCGAGGGCCGCCGCGACCAGTTCGTCCGCGAGGTCGCCGAGACCGAGGGGACCGACACCGGCGCCGCCGGCACGACCGTCGACGCCGCGATCGACCGCTGGGTCTGGTACGCGGGCTGGGCCGACAAGGTCGCCCAGGTCGCCGGCTCCGCGAACGCGGTCGCCGGTCCCTACTTCGACTTCTCGGTGCCGGAGCCGACCGGCGTGGTCGCGGTCGTCGCGCCACAGGCCTCGAGCCTGCTCGGGCTCGCCTCCGTCGTCGCCCCCGTCATCGTGACCGGCAACACCGCGGTGGTCGTCGCCTCCGAGCGCCGGCCGCTGCCCGCGGTCACCCTCACCGAGGTGCTCGCGACCAGCGACCTCCCCGGCGGGGTGGTGAACCTCCTCACCGGCCACACGAGCGAGATCGCGCCCGTCCTCGCCGGGCACATGGACGTCAACGCGATCGACCTGACCGGCGTCGCCCCCGACGACTCCGTCGAGCTCGAGCGGTCGGCCGCCGAGAACGTGAAGCGCGTCCTGCCGTCGGCCGCGGAGCCGGACTGGCTCGCCGACCCGGGGACGACCCGCCTCCTCGCCTTCCTCGAGACGAAGACCGTCTGGCACCCGATCGGCGTCTGACGGACGTCCGAGACCCCACAAACTCGTCCGGCCACGTTCGCAGGCCACGCGCAGCGTGGCCCGGAGAGGGCGGGCCGGAGTCAAGCGGCAGGCCCGGCCTCTACGTCGGGCTGACGGGCATTCCCGACTCGGCGGCGATGTGGGTCACCGGGACGGCGAAGGTGCGGCGCACGCGGTTCGGCAGGTCCATCCCGAGCCACGCCGACATGCCCGGCGGGAGCGTGGACAGCACGATGCCGTCGTACTCCTCCTCGAGGAACGCGTCGCGGATCGCGTCGAGCGGACGCGGGTCCCCGACCTCCCCGGTGACCTCGATCCCGAGCCCGCGGAAGCGCTCGAGCGCCCGCTCGAGCCGGCCTCTCGCGATCGCCATGCCTTCGCCCTCGGTCGCCGTGAGATGGTCCTTGGGCCGGGTGGCTGGCACGAGCACGTGGAACGCGCAGTCGCCCCCGGCGGCGAGGTCACGAACCCTCTCGAGAAGGTGGTCCCCCGCGAGCGTCTGGTTGGCGACGATGAGGTACCGGCGCATCTTCACCCCTTGTGCTCGGACGCCTTGACCCTACTCCTGTGTACGCGACCTCTGCGGGACCGGTTCAGAGGGGCTGACTGCCCTCCGCGAGCTCCTGCGTGAACGCGCGGAGCCGCTCCAGCGCCTCGACGTCGACCGGCTCGGCGCGCTTGGCGAGCGCCTCCTTGAGCTGGCGGTAGGTGTCGGCCTCGAGGCCGCACCGCCGACAGGCCTCGAGGTGCTCGGCGGCCTTCTCCGCCGTCCGCTGATCCAGCTCGCCGTCGAGGTAGGTCTGGAGGACGCGTGCGACCTCGCGGCACTCCACGCCGCCAGGCGGCCCGTCGTGGGTTGCGGGCGGAGCAGACCGACCGCGGTCGAAGAGTCGTCGCCAGAAGTTCATGCTTCCTCCCAGGGACCTGGATAGCCGGCAGCTTCGAGGGCGTCACGGAGACGGTTCCGCGCGCGGTGGAGGCGGCTCATGACGGTGCCGATCGGGATCGAGAGGACGTCCGCCGCCTCCTGGTAGCTGAGCCCGTCGACGTCGACGAGCAGCACGACGTCGCGGAACTTCGAGGGAAGGCCGTTCATCGCCTCCTCCAGCGCGGCGTCGAGCCGGCCGTGGAGCGCGATCTCCTCCGCCCCGCCCCGCCCGTCGGCGCCGTGCGCCTCGACGCGCTCCATCTCGCGGTCCTGGTCGTAGAGCAGGTGGGGGGTGCGCTTGCGCGACTTGCTGTAGAGGGTGTTGCGGAGGATCGTGAGGAGCCACGCCCGCGGGTGGCGTCCGTCGAAGCGGTCGATCGCGCGGAAGGCGCGCATGACGGTCTCCTGAACGAGGTCCTCGGCGTCGGCCGTCGAGCCGGTCATCCTCCTGGCGACTCGGAGGAGCACGCCGAGCTCCGGCTCGACATAGCGCCGGAACGCGTCGTGGCTGGTCTCCGTGGCCGGCGTGCTCATGTGGTCATGACCGGTCTCGATCGCCTGCCTGCTCATCGCGCCGGGAACGCCCCTGCCACCAGAGGCATTCCGCCGTCGGCGACTGGGCATTGCCGGGTCCTCTCCTCTGGGTGAGCTGTCGCTTCTCTGGCGTCGTTTCTCTCACCGAGTGAACCGTCGATGACAGCTGCGGCCCATGGTCAGTCGTCGTCCTCGTCGCCGCGCCCCCTCCGTCGGGGCTCGGCCTGCGCGAGCAAGCGTTCGACGTCGGCGATGGCCGCCCGAATGGTCTCGGCTCGCTCGGGGGTCACCTCCCCCTCGTCGACGAACTCCCCCAGCTTCTCGCGTGCGTCCTCGAACTTCTCCAGGGCCTTGTCGGGCTTGCCCTCGCGCAGCTCCTTCAGGGCCTCCTCGGCCTTCTGCAGGAGCTCTCTCGCGGCCTGGTCGGAGACCTCGCCGCGCTGGCGGCCCTCCTCGACCGCGGGGATGTAGTCGAGGATGGCGTCCAACGGCGAGGTCGGCGTGGGGCTCGGGGTCGGTGTCGGGCTCGGGCTCGGGGTCGGCGTCGGCGTCGGGCTCGGGCTCGCGGCGGGCGGTGCGGGCGCGAGGGCGGGCTCGTTCGCATCGTCCCGGGCGAGCAGGAGTCCTGCCGCGAGGAGGAGGACGGCGAGCACCAGTGCTCCGAGGGCCTGTCGGACGCGGCGCGATGGTGACGTGACCGCGGTCCCGTCCGCCGCGCGCGTGGCGGCTTCGGTGGCGGGCACCGTCGGACCCGTCGCGGTGGCCTCGGT
>JBOHEE010000007.1:0-3872 GCA_050700895.1 Nitriliruptorales bacterium
CTCGGCGTCGACGGCTCCGCCTCGAACGACAGCAGCGACCTGCTCGGCGAGGCGCGGCAGGCGATGCTGCTCGCGCGCCTCGCCACCGAACTCAACGACAGCGGCGACACGCCGATGCCGGCCCGCGAGGCGCTCGAGCTCGCGACCCTCGGCGGGGCCGCGGTCCTCGGCCGCGACGACATCGGCGCGCTCGAGGCCGGCCGCTGTGCCGACGCGATCGCGGTCGACCTCGACCAGGTGGGGTTCTCCGGCGGCCGCCACGACCCGGTGGCGGCGCTCCTGCTCTGCGCCCCCGTCGGGGTCGACCACGCGTGGGTCCACGGCCGGCCGGTCGTCGCCGACGGGCAGGTGACGGGGGTCGACGTGCGCAGCCTCGTCACCGCGCACGGCCAGGCGGCACGCGATCTCCTCGCTTCAACTGTTCGTCAAGGTTGAGGCCGGCGAGCAGCCGCCGCACGAGACCGCAACACACCCCTCGGCCGTGGCACACGGGCCACAGCCGCCCGGCCGCGTTCCGTCCCGGATTGACAACTTGTTGATATCGTTGGGCGCCGGAGCGGTGCAGGAGGGTGGAGTTCACCGTGGTGTGCGGCTGGGCGAGGACAGATCGTCATCCGGCAAGGCGCGGCGAGCACCGCGCAGCAGCGCTGCGCAAGCGAGTCCGCAACACAGCCAGGGGCGATCTGGACCGGCCAGACGTGCGCCAGAGGTGGACACCAGCCTCCTAACTAAAGGAGAGCGGTCGTTGGGGATCGTACGGGCGAAGGACCTCGATCACGCCCTGGGCGCGCTCGCCGAGCAGCCCGGGGCGGACATCCTCGCCGGCGGCACCGACCTCATGATCGAGGTGACCTACGGCGACCGGCGCCCCGAGCACCTCGTAGCATTGCGGCGCGTGGAGGAGCTGCGCGGCCACCGGGTCGCCAACGGCCACCTCGAGCTCGGCGCCCTGGTCACCTACGCCGACATGGAGCGGCTCACCGACCTCGCGCCAGGGCTCGCGATGGTGGCGCGCACGGTCGGCTCCCCCCAGATCCGCAACGCCGGCACGATCGGCGGCAACCTCGGCACCGCGAGCCCGGCCGGCGACACGCTGCCGTGGCTGGTCGCGCTCGACGCCGAGGTCGGCCTCGCGTCCGCAGAGGACGAGCGGTGGCTGCCGCTCGCGGAGTTCATCACCGGGCCGAAGCGCACCGTCCGCGCCCCCGACGAGCTCATCGTCGGGGTCCGGGTCCCCCGGGTCGACGGCCCGCAGCACACGGCGAAGATCGGCCCGCGCAACGCGATGGTGATCGCGGTCGCCTGCCTCTCGGTGATCGTCGACACGACGAACCGCCGGGTCCGGGTCGGCATGGGGGCGGTGGGACCGGTCCCGCTCCGCCCGACCGCCGCCGAGGAGGGGGTCGGCCGGGAGATCGACTGGGACCGGCTCACCTGCCCCGACGACGCCGTCGACCGCTTCGCGACCGCCTGCGCCGACGCCACGTCGCCGATCACCGACCACCGCAGCACCGAGGCCTACCGCCGCCACGCGATCGGGGTGCTGGCCGCCCGGTCCCTGAGGAGGTGCCTCGCCGCGTGACGATCGTCGTCCCCGAACCCGAGACCTACAAGCTCAAGGTCAACGGCCGCCTCCGCTCGGTCCCGTCGGCCTGGCTCGGCGAGAGCCTGCTCTACGTGCTGCGCGAGCGGCTCGGGCTCGCCGGGTCGAAGAACGCCTGCGAGCAGGGCGAGTGCGGCTCCTGCTCGGTGCTCCTCGACGGCACGCTCGTCAACGCCTGCTGCGTCCTGGCCGCCGACGCCGCCGACGCCGAGATCGTCACGGTCGAGGGGCTCACCGCCGACGACGGGCTCACCGACGTGCAGCGCGGCTTCCTCGACGCGGGCGCGGTCCAGTGCGGCTTCTGCACCCCCGGGCTCGTCATGGCCGTCCACGAACTGCTCGACCGGTCCCCCGACGCCGACGAGGTCGCCGTGCGCGAGGCCATCAGCGGCAACCTCTGCCGCTGCACCGGCTACGGCCGCATCCTCGAGGCGATCCGACTCGTCCAGGCCGAACGTCGGGAGGCGCTCTCATGACCGCGGGGGCCGACGTCCGCACCCGGCCGGCGCCCACCGATGCCTCACCCGCTCGAGCGACACGTGCTCTCATGACCGCGGGGGCCGACGTCCGCACCCGGGGCGGCGTGCGCGACGGCCTCGGGACGAGCGCCGACCGCCCCGACGGCACGCCGAAGGTCACGGGCAACTTCGCCTTCTCGAGCGACCTCTACCACCAGGAGATGCTCTGGGGCCGCACCCTGCGCAGCCCCCACCCCGCCGCCCGCATCCGCTCCATCGACACCTCGAAGGCGGAAGCGGTGGCTGGCGTCTGGGCCGTGCTCACCGCCGACGACGTCCCGGGCCGGCCGACCTTCGGCCTCGAGCATCCCGACCAGCCCGTGTTCGCACGCGACGTCGTGCGCTACCAGGGCGAGTCGATCGCGGTGGTCGCCGCCGAGCACCCCGAGCTCGCCCTGCGGGCCATCCGGGCGATCGAGGTCGACTACGAGGTCCTCGAGCCGCTGACCGACCCGGAGGCGGCGCTCACCGCCGAGCCGATCCACCCCGACGGCAACGTCTTCCGCCACATCAGCCTGCGCCACGGCGACCCCGACGCGGTCGGCGACGTCGTCGTCGAGGGCACCTACGAGGTCGGGATGCAGGACCAGGCGTTCCTCGGCCCCGAGTCGGGCATGGCGATCCCGGCCGAGGACGGCGGGGTCGAGCTCTACATCTCGACCCAGTGGCTCCACGTCGACCGCGACCAGGTCGCCGCCTGCCTCGACCTCCCCGTCGAGATGGTGCGGCTGAACCTCGCCGGCGTCGGCGGGGCGTTCGGGGCGCGTGAGGACGTCAGCCTCCAGGTGCACGTGTGCCTGCTCGCGCTGCGCACGAACCGGCCGGTGAAGATGATCTACTCCCGCGAGGAGAGCTTCTTCGGCCACGTCCACCGCCACCCCGCCCGGATGTGGTACCGCCACCACGCGACGCGGGACGGCGAGCTCGTGAAGGTCGAGGCGCGGGTCGTGCTCGACGGCGGGGCGTACGCGTCGACGACCCCGGCCGTGCTCGCGAACTCGGTCTGCTTCGCCGCCGGCCCCTACCGGGTCCCGAACGCCACGATCGACGGCTGGGGGGTGCGGACGAACAACCCGCCGTGCGGGGCGATGCGCGGGTTCGGGGCGGTCCAGGCCTGCTTCGGCTACGAGGCGCAGATGGACCGCCTCGCCGCGGAGCTCGGGATCGACCCGGTCGAGCTGCGGCTGAAGAACGCGCTCGAGCGGGGAGACCGCCTCCTCACCGGCCAGGTGATCGACGGGACCGCGCCGGTCCGCGAGGTGATCGAGGCCGCGGTGGCCCATCCGCTGCCGCCGCAGGGCGACGAGTCCGAGCCGCTCCTGCTGCCGGGCGGGGCGGGCCTCGTCGCGCAGCGCGGCGACGTGCGCCGCGGCGTCGGCGTGGCGGTCGGCTTCAAGAACCTCATGTACTCGGAGGGGTTCGACGACTACTCGACCGCGGGGGTGCGGCTGGAGCTCGACCCCCACGGCCTGCCGCTGGCGACCGTCCACTGCGCCGCGGCGGAGGTCGGCCAGGGCTTCGTGACCCTCGCCCAGCAGATCACCCGCACCGAGCTCGGCGTCGAGCAGGTCGTGCTGCGACCGGCGGACACCGCGATCGGCTCGGCCGGGTCGTCGAGCGCCTCCCGGCAGACGTGGATGAGCGGCGGCGCCGTGCAGCTCGCGTGCCTGGCCGTGCGCGACGAGCTCCTCTCCCGGGCCGCCGCCAGATCCGGCGACGGCGGGGAGCTCGAGCTGCGCGACGGCGTGGTC
>JBOHEE010000008.1:0-2337 GCA_050700895.1 Nitriliruptorales bacterium
GCCCCCGCAGACCACGACTCGGCCCGCTGAGACCGCGACGCGGTGGTGCGGGCGCACGTCGGCTCGCCTTGCGGCGCGGCTCCCGACGGGTCGGCGCCCCGCGAGCTCCTCCGCGACGGTTCGACGCGCGCGCCACGTCTAGGTGCTCCGCCGCGCGAACGCATCCCAGCCGGCGTAGCGCGCCTGCTCGCCCAGCTCCTCCTCGATCCGCAGGAGCTGGTTGTACTTCGCGACCCGGTCGCTGCGAGCCGGGGCGCCGGTCTTGATCTGGCCGGCGTTCGTGGCGACCGCGAGGTCGGCGATCGTCACGTCCTCGGTCTCTCCCGAGCGGTGGCTGACGACGGTCGTCCACCCCGCCCGATGTGCGGTCTCGACGGTCTCGAGGGTCTCGCTCAGGGTCCCGATCTGGTTGACCTTGACGAGCACCGAGTTGGCGACCCCCTGCTCGATCCCGCGGCGGACACGGTCGACGTTCGTCACGAAGAGGTCGTCGCCGACGAGCTGGCAACGGTCGCCGAGGCGCTCCGCGAGCACGCTCCACCCATCCCAGTCGTCCTCGTCCATCCCGTCCTCGATCGAGACGATCGGGTAGCGGTCGACGAGGTCCGCGAGCCAGTCGGCGAGCTCGGCGGCGGACAGCGTTCGGCCCTCCCCCTCGAGCCGGTACGTGCCGTCGTCGTGGAACTCCGACGACGCGACGTCGAGGGCGAGCCCGACGTCGTCGCCGGGCGCGTAGCCGGCACGCTGGATGGCCTCGACGAGCAGCTCGAGCGCGCGCTCGTTCGTCGGCAGGTCGGGAGCGAAGCCCCCCTCGTCGCCGAGCCCTGTCGGGAGCCCGCCCTCAGCGAGCACGTCGGCGAGCGTGTGATAGATCTCGGCCCCGGCGCGCAGCGCCTCGCGGAACGAGGGGGCGCCGGCGGGGACGAGCATGAACTCCTGGACGTCGACGTTGCTGCGGGCGTGCGCCCCGCCGTTGATGACGTTGAGCATGGGCACCGGCAGGAGGTGCGCGCCAGCCCCGCCGACGTAGGCGTACAGCGGCAGCCCCGCAGAGACCGCCGCCGCCTTCGCGACCGCCAGGGAGACCCCGAGTACCGCGTTCGCGCCGAGGTTCGACTTGTCGTCGGTGCCGTCGAGGTCGAGGAGGAGCCGGTCGATCTCCCGCTGGCGGCTCGCGTCCCAGCCGAGGAGCTCAGGCGCGATCGTGTCGTTCACGTTCGCGACCGCCCGGGTCACGCCCTTGCCGCGGTAGCGGCCCTTGTCGCCGTCACGCAGCTCGAGCGCCTCGAGCTGCCCCGTCGAGGCGCCGGACGGCACCCCGGCGCGCCCCGCCGACCCGTCGGCGAGGACGACCTCGACCTCGACCGTCGGGTTGCCGCGGCTGTCGAGGATCTCGCGCGCGTGCACAAGGTCGATGCTCGTCAGTTCCACCGCACACTCTCGTCTCGTCGGGGCGAGTCGCGGCCGGCGCGACCCGGCACGGTACGCAACACCAGCCACACTTCACAACAACTTCAACATTGGACGAGGCTCAGACGCGGCGGTCCTCGAGGATCCCGGCTCCGACGAGCGCCCCGACCGCGCCCGCGACGGTGCCGGCGAACGCGCCCAGGGAGCGGTGTCGTGGCAGCAGGAGGCCGCCGAGGAGCCCGCCGGCGATCCCCGCTCCGACCACCGCGAACACCTCGGACAGCCGCTCGGGAGGCAGGAGGTCGCGGAGCTCCGTGAATGGCTCGGCGGTCGGGTCCCCGCCCTCGTCCCACCCCACCAGGACGTCGCCGGTGCGCACCTCCTCCACCGGGAGGTCGGGGGGACGGACGCTCGCCGCGCCGCGCTCATCGCCGCCCGCCTCTGCGCCCGCGAGCCGGTCGGCGGTCAGCGTCACCCCACATCCGGGGCACCCCGCCGGGGCGGACGCGAGGGCGGTGACGAAGTCGCGGCTGAGGAAGCGACCACACTCGGGACACCTCGCGGGCACGGACGACTCCTCCGCCGTTTCCCGCCGAGACTAGCCGCGCTTTCCGCACTGTTTGGGGCAGGGCACGACACTGCGGAAAACGCGACTAGCGCCGCTCCCCGCCGTCCCCCCCCGGCGGCTCGGCCCGCTTCGCGTCCTCCCAGAGATCCAGCCACGCCGCCGGATCGAGCCCTTCCGGATCCAGCCCGCGTTCCGACGCGAGCCCGAGGGTCGCCTCGAAGCGGCTGCGGAACTTCGCGGCCGCAAGACGCAGCGCGCGCTCGGGATCGACGTCGAGGTGCCGCGCGAGCGCCACCGCCGCCGCGAGCAGGTCGCCGAGCTCGACGCTGCGGTCCGCGCCCGGGGACGTGAGCTCGTCC
>JBOHEE010000009.1:0-1646 GCA_050700895.1 Nitriliruptorales bacterium
GGTCCCACCTGTCGGGACCACTCGGTGACAGTCCAAGCTAGTCGGTGGAGTACTTCGGCTGGACCTTCTCGCCGTGGATCTTCGCGAACGCGTTGTTGGCCGCGATCGCGGCCTCGCCGAAGCCGACCGAGATGAGCGTGATCTTCCCATCGTAGCCGGCGATGTCGCCGGCCGCGTAGACGGACGGCAGCGACGTCTCCATCGTCATCGGGTCGACGAGGATCTGGCGCTTGCCGAGCAGATCGAGCCCCCAATCGGCGATGGAGCCGAGGTGCGAGTGGAAGCCGAGCAGGAGGATGAGCGCGTCGCAGTCGACTTGGAGGCGCTCGCCCGTCGACGTGTTCTCGACTGTCACCGCCTCGACCTGCCCGTCGCCGTGGATCTCGCGCACCTCCGAGGGCACGCAGATCCTCACCTTGCCCTCTTCCTCGAGCCGCCGCGCCTCCCTGACCGAGGTCTCGAGCGCGCGGAAGCGCTCGCGGCGGTGCACGAGCGTGATCGGGAGGTCGGCCGTGTCCTGCAGCCCGAGCGTCCAGTCGAGCGCCGAGTCGCCGCCGCCGACGATGACGCAGCTCTTGCCCCTGAAGACCTCTTTGCGGCGGACGAAGTAGTGGATTCCCCGTCCCTCCCACTCGTCGATGCCCTCGATCGCGAGCTTGCGCGGCTCGAACGCCCCATGCCCGGCCGTGACGATGAGCGCGCGCGAGAGGACGCGCTTGCCCGACTTCGTGGTCAGGGAGAGCAGCTCCTCGCCGTTCTGGCCGATGCGCTCGAGGTCGGCGACCTCCTCGTCCAGGTGGACGTCCGCGCCGAACTGGAGCCCCTGCTCGACGCAGAGGTCGACGAGCTTCTGGCCGAGGATCTTCGGGTGCCCGGCGACGTCGTAGACGTGCTTCTCGGGGTAGACGGCGGCGACCTGGCCCCCGAGCTGGCCGAGGCTCTCGACGATCGTGACCGAGGCATCGCGGTGGCCGGCGTAGTAGGCGACTGCGAGGCCCACGGGGCCCGCCCCGATGATCGTGATGTCCACGACATCAGAGGGCACTGCCGGAGACCGTGCCCTCATACTTGCTTTGAAGACGGGCCACCTCCGCCCTCGGTGCAACCCGCCAGAAGCTTAGGCACGCCTCGTCCCATTCTGCGAGAAGCGCGGCGGCTCTGTCCGAGCCCGTGAAGCGATGATGGCGCTCGATGAGCATCCGAACCTCGCCGAGTTCCGGGGCGGCGGGGCGGTAGGCGCCGACCAGCTGGTTGTTCAGCCGAAGCGCCAGCCGTTCTTCCGGGTCGTGGACGTAGACCTCGCCGCCGGTCATGCCGGCCCCGAGGTTGAGCCCATGCTCGCCCAGCACCACCACCGTCCCGTTCGTCATGTACTCGCAGGGATGGTCGCCCGTTCCCTCGACGACCGCGACGGCCCCTGAATTACGGACCGCGAACCGCTCGCCGGCGCGCCCGGCGCAGTAGAGCTCGCCCCCGGTCGCACCGTAGAGGACCGTGTTCCCGAGAAGGACGGGGTCGCCGGCGTCATTGGCGGGTGGACGGACGACGATGCGGCCGCCGCTCATGCCCTTGCCGACGTAGTCGTTCGCCTCGCCGGTGAGCGCGAGCTCGACCCCGGCGGCGAGGAAGGCGCCGAAGCTCTGCCC
>JBOHEE010000010.1:0-3256 GCA_050700895.1 Nitriliruptorales bacterium
ACCGGCCGAGGTGACTCAACGAGGAAGGACACGAAACCGGCGAGAAGACGCGAAAACCGGCCCGTCAGGCCCGGTCGCGGTAAGAGCGGACGACGGGATTCGAACCCGCGACCCCCACCTTGGCAAGGTGGTGCTCTACCAACTGAGCCACGTCCGCGTGTGAGACCGAAGGCTACTGGTCGGCCTGCTGCGATGCACCCGGGGAACCTCCCGCCAGGATGTCCTCCCAGACCTCCTCGTTCGACTGTCCGAACCCCACCCGACGGCTACGCGCGCTCGTCAACGAGCTCCAGACCCTCTCACTGACAGGCTTCGAGCGAGCCGAAGACCAGACCTGACCCCAACTCCCGGATCGAAGGTTCAAACGCAAGCTGAGCGGACGGGCCACAACCCCGGTGCCGCGCTTCCTTGGCGCCTGTCACAGGCGGGGTGTAGTTTTCCGTCGCGGTCCCGAACGGGTTCCCGAGGCCCTCCTTCCCCCGGGTCGCAACGCGAACGACGACGTGGGGAGGCAACGGTGACGGGGGCGACGACGGCGGCGAGCAGGCTGGTCCGGGGCTGGTGCGACGCGGTCGCCGAGCAGGTCTCGCAGCTGCCGGACGACCTCGCCGGCTACGCGCGGTTGTGCGAGCCGCTCACGCGTGCCGAGACCGTCACGCCGCAGTCCTCCGCTCTGGTCGACGAGGCGCTGGCCGTGCTGGCCCGGCCCGGCTTCGACACCTTCGTGTGCCTGCCTCGGCTGCGGTTCGAGCCGCTGCCCCACCAGCTGCGTGCGGCCGAACGGGCGCTGCGGCAGATGCGTGGGCGCGGGATCCTCGCCGACGAGGTCGGGCTCGGCAAGACGATCGAGGCGGGGCTCGTCCTGTCCGAGCTGCGGCATGGTGGTCGTCGTCGGGGGGATCTGGCTCGACTCCGGCGACCCCGCCCGCCCCCACAACTGCTGTGTGGTGATAGACCGCTCCGGCGACGTCGCCGCCGTCTACCGCAAGGTCCACCTCTTCGAGCTCCATGGGTCCCCCACGAGCGGCTCGCCCCCACCGATCAGGAGGACATCACCGAGGCCGACCACACCTCGACCGGCGACGAGCTCGTGGTGGTCGCGGTCGGAGGGCTGCGGCTGGGCCTGTCCATCTGCTTCGACCTGCGCTTCCCCGAACTCTTCCGTGCCCTGACGGGCGCCGGCGCGGAAGTCCTGTGCGTACCGGCGAATTTCTCCGCCGCCGGGCGTCACCACTGGGAGCCGCTTCTCCGGGCCCGCGCCATCGAGAACCTCTCCTACGTGGTCGCGGCCGCGCAGTTCGGGTCGGACACGACCGGCTTCGACGCGTCGGGCACAGCGCGGTGGTCGACCCCTGGGGACGCGTGGTCGCGACGGCAGCCGACGGCGACGCGCTGCTCGTCGCCGACCTCGAACCCACCGTCGTGAAGGACGCCCGCCGATCCATGCCCGCACTCGACCGCCGGCGGCCGGACGTCTACTCGTGGCCGGTGAGCGAGGTCGGCGTCGATGGCTGACCGGCACGACCTGGTCGCCGCGAACGTCGCCATCCCGTCCGGCTTCGGCCCGGCCGACACCGCGGGCCTCGCGGACGTCGCGGTGCGCGACGGCCGCATCGTCGACGTCCGCCCTGCGGGAGGAGCCGTCGCGGCGGCGGCCGACCGGCTGGTCGATGCGGCAGGCGGGTGCATCCTGCCGGGGTTCGTGGACTGCCACACCCACCTGGAGTGGGCCGCCGAGGACCTGTGGACCGTGTCGTGGGCGACGTCCCGAGACAGAGACGAGGCGGTCGCGCACGTGCGTGAGACCGCCGAGCGCGTCGACGGGGCGGACTTCTGGATCACAGGTGGCGACTGGACGCGGGACGAGCTCCCCGACGGCGAGCTGCCCTCACGGGCCGACCTCGACGGCGTCGCCGCCAACCCGATGCTGCTGCGCAGCCGCGACGGAGCGGTCGCGGTGCTGAACTCCCGCGCGCTGGCGCTGTGCCGCATCGACCGCGACACGCCGGACCCCCTGGGGGGGCGGATCGAACGCTCCGCCGATGGCCCGCCCACCGGCAGGCTCTTCGGCGAGGCCGCCTGGAGCCGCATCGCCGTCGGCGTCGTCCCACCCAGGAACAGACACGGGTGCGGCTCTTCTGGAGGGACTTGAAGGTCAAGGTCTGAACCGTTCTCGTAGGTGACGAGTGGCGCCTCGGGGGATTTCTGAGCCGGAGTTCTCGCGTCAGGTTGGACGGCGAGGTTCAGGACGAGCGCGCGCCTGAGATGATGTCTTGGGCGTAGCGTGATCGGTGGACGCGTTCGCGTTCCTGGGCGAGGTGGAATCGCCAGTAGTCGTCGAAGTCACCGTTGGCGCGCAGGGCGCGGAGTTTGAGGATGGCTTCGGCGCCTTGGAGTCCCCAGCGTGCGCCGGTGATGTCGATGCGGTCTTTGACGAGGTGGCGGCAGGCACCCTCGATCACGCCGGTGGCGATCGGCCAGCCGCGTTGCAGCGCGGTGGGGTAGTCGAGGTAGGCGCGCTTGTTGCGCAGGCAGGCGACGCACCGGTCGGCGTTCTTGCATCTCGGAGGGTCCAGGCCGTGGCGGACGGCGCGCCGGCGGATGGAGGCCGCGACCTTGTCGGCGTCACCGTCGAGTATCGCGATGGCCTTCTTGCGCATCCGGCGTTGGGCGGCGGGTCGCCCTCCCGGTAGAAGCTCCGCGCGGCGGCCCCGAGATGCTCCAGGACGTGAACAAGGTCACAGACGACGGTGATGTCGACGCCGCGGGTGCGGGCCTGCTTGTCGATGAGGTCGATCTGGTGGTTGCTGCCGTCGACCAGCGCGACCCGCTGTCTCGCACGGGCGGGGTCGCGACGGTCGGCTTCGTCGAAGAGGTGGGCGATGACGGTGGAGGGATCGTCGGTGACGCTGGCGGTCAGCCACTTGCCTCGGGCGACCGGCGCGGGCGCGAGGGCGTCGCGATCGGCGCCGGGGGGCGGCATGACGTCGTTGGGGGTGCGCGGCGCGGGGGTGGCGTCGTACACGGCGCCGATGGTGGCGATCCTCCTTCGGTCGGTCGCCCTTCGAGAGCCTCGCGGTCGCGGACAGCTTCTTGGAGCTGTTGAAAACGCCCCCAGGCTGTCGGTCCCGGCCGCCTCGGGGTGGTGGGCCATGTCAGCGTCGTCGGCTGCGACGGCGGGCGGCCAGACGAGCGCGCAGCGCGGCGATGCTTTCCTCCGCTCGCCGGTCGAGTTCGGCTCTGGCCGTCCGGTAGC
>JBOHEE010000011.1:0-6781 GCA_050700895.1 Nitriliruptorales bacterium
GTCCCGGCCGGATCGGGCTCCGACTTCGCCCGGACCTTCGGGCTGGACCGCACGCCGGAGCGCCTCGCACGGCACCTCGACGGCGAGGCGCTCTTCCCGATCGACGTCGGCCGTGCCCGCCTGCGGACGCTCGACGGCGCGATCCGCCCGGTGCTCTTCGCGAACATCGCCGAGGTCGGGTACGGGGCGGTGGTCGTCGAGCGCGCGAACCGCCTCCCACGGTTCCTCGGGCGGTCGCGCTACCTCGTGGGCGTGTTCGCCGCCCTGCGCTCGTTCGGGCTGCGGCGGCTGCGGGTGACGCTCGACCACACCGAGGTCGAGGGCGAGTACAGCAACCTCGTCGTCGCGAACGGGCAGTTCTTCGGCGGCAAGATGAAGGTCGCGCCCCGCGCTCTCCCCGACGACGGCCGCTACAACGTCCAGCTGTGGCGGGGGAGCCCGAGGGACGTCTTCCTGATGACCCCGAAGGTTCGACGGGGGGAGCACATCCCCCACGAGCAGGTCCAGGAATGGCAGTCCTCGCGGGTCGAGGTCGAGACCGACGATCCCGTGCTCGTCGAGGCGGACGGGGAAGTGCTCGGGACGACCGGGGCAGTCTTCGACCTCTTGCCGAAGGCGGTCAACCTGAAGATCTGACCGCGATGCCGTCGGTCGGGCGCCACGAGGTGTCGATCGGGATCACGCCGCGCTCGGCGGCGACCTCGGCGAGGTAGGTCTCGACCTCGGCGTCCCGGCGTTGCCCTGTCCAGCCGAGCTCGCCGCCGGCGACCGCCGCCGCCCACTCGACCGCCCCGCCGCCTGCCGCCGCGTCGCGCAGCGCGACCCGGAGCCGGCGCCGCAGGATGTCGTCGAGGCTGCGGGCCAGCTCGTGACGCACCGCCCACCGGACCTCGCCCCGCAGATACGGGAGGCCCCGAACGAGCGCCTCCGCCTCCCCGTGCTCGGCACAGAAGGCGGCCACCGCCGCGGCGTCCTCGCCGTGCCGATGGACGAGGGACCCCGCGAGGCGCGGGTCGACGCCGAGGAGACGGCAGGTGTCGCGGGTCCCGGCGAGGACGTGCTCCACCCGGCCGCGCAACCCGAGCGGCAGCCGGGACGTCACCGACCTCACCTTGGCGCCGTCCGCGGCCACGAGCCGGTCGACGACGTCCTCGGCCATCTGCCGGTAGGTCGTGAGCTTGCCCCCGGTGATCGTCACGAGCCCGTCGGGGTGCTCGAAGATCGCGTGGCGGCGGGAGAGGTCGCGCGAGGCGTCCGTCTCGCTCGCGCCGCGGAGGAGCGGGCGCAGGCCGGCCCAGGCGCCCACGGCGTCGGTGGGGGACAGGTCGGTTCCGAACGAGGTGTTGACCGCGTTCACGAGGTAGGCCGCCTCGTCCCCGCCGACTGCGGGACGGTCCAGGTCGCCCTCGAAGTGCTCGTCGGTGGTGCCGACGATCACCTGGTCACCCCACGGGATCACGAAGATCCACCGACGGTCGTGCGACCCCGACGGGATCAGCGCGGCGTCGCGGACGCGCACGTCACGCGAGCGGAACGTGAGGTGGATCCCCTTGCTGGGGGTGAGGAGCGGGCGGTCGCGGCTGTCGGCGAGGCCACGCATGTGATCGGCCCACACTCCGGTGGCGGACACCACCCAGCGGGCGCGGACGTCGGCCTCCTCTCCGGAGAGGCGGTCGCGGACCCGCGCCCCGACCACGCGGTCACCGAACCGCAGCAGCTCCACGGCCTCGCAGTGGTTCACGACCGCCGCGCCGAACGCCCGCGCGGCCTGCGCGACCTGGAGGGTGAGGCGGGCGTCGTCGGTCTGGCAGTCGTGGTAGCGGTAGCCACCCCGGCCGATCGGGTTCACGAGCCCGGGGACCGCGCGGAGGAGCTCCGCGGTGTCGAGCCGTTCGTGGCCGCGGAGGCTGCGGCCGAAGGCGAGGGCGTCGTAGAGGACGAGGCCGGCCTTCAACCCGGCGCGCATGCGGAGATCGGCGACCGGGAGGGCGAACCCGAGCGGACGGACGAGGTGGGGGGCGATGCGGCGGAGGAGGTTGCGCTCGCGCACGCCCTCCTCGACGAGCCCGAACTCGGCCTGCTGGAGGTAGCGGAGCCCGCCGTGGACGAGCTTGGACGACTTCGACGACGTGCCGGACGCGAGGTCGTCCCGCTCGACGAGCGCCACCGACAGCCCCCGCGCGGCTGCGTCCAACGCGACCCCGACGCCCGTGATGCCGCCGCCGACCACGAGCACGTCCAAGGCGGACGCGGCAGCGCGATCGAGAAGGTCCTCCCGGTCCGGGAGGCCGGCGACGGGCGCGGGGATGGGGGGATCGGCGGGGAGAGAGGTCCCTGTCACGACGTCCCCGTCACGACGTCCCTGTCACGACGAACCTGTCACGACGAACCTCGTCCGCCCTCCGGCTGCCACACCCGAGGCTATCAGCGCCCTACCATGGCCCCGCGCAGCCAGCCAGGCCATCAGGAGGGACGGTGAGCGCTCACCACCAGGACCGCCTGGACCGTGCGCGCGCGCGTCTGACTGAGCTCGATGTCGATGCGCTCCTGGCCGGCCCCTCCTCCGACCTCTTCTGGCTGACCGGCTACCGCGCGATGCCGCTCGAGCGGCTCACCCTGCTCGTCCTGCCGGCGGAGGGCGGGCCACGGCTGCTCGTCCCCGAGCTCGAGGAGCCGCGGGCCGGGGCGAGCGGGGCGGGCGATCTCGCCGAGATCGTCTCCTGGAAGGAGGACGAGCGTCCGATCGGCCACGCCGTGGATCTCCTCGCCCGCGCCGGCTGTCCGCTCGACGGCCGGTTCGCGGTCCAGGACCAGCTCTGGAGCTCCTTCCTCCTCCGCCTCCAGGGCGCGCTCACCGAGGCCTCCTGGATCGAGGGGTCCGCCGTGACCCGTGACCTCCGGCTCTTGAAGGCCCCCGACGAGCTCGACGCGCTGCGGGCCGCCGGCGCGGCGATCGACCGCGTCCACGCGACGGTTCCCGAGCTGCTGCGCCCGGGCCGAACCGAGCGCGAGATCGGCCGCGACATCGCCGAGCGCATCGCCGCGGAGCACGACGAGTCCGCCTTCGTGATCGTCGCCTCGGGTCCGAACGGGGCGAGCCCGCACCACGAGACCGGCGACCGGGTCGTCGAGGAGGGCGACGCGGTCGTCGTCGACATCGGCGGCATCCGCGGCGGGTACTGCTCGGACATGACCCGCAACTACGTGGTCGGGACCGTTCCCGACGGCTACCGCGAGATCCACGACGCGGTGGCGGCCGCCCAGCGGGCAGGCGTCGCCGCCGTCCGGCCCGGCGTCACCGCGGAGGAGGTCGACGCCGCCGCGCGTCGCGTCATCGCCGGCGCGGGCTACGGCGAGCTCTTCGTCCACCGCACAGGACACGGGATCGGAGTCGACGTCCACGAGGCCCCCTACCTCGTCGCCGGGAGCACCGAGCCGCTCCAGGCGGGGATGGCGTTCTCCGTCGAGCCCGGCATCTACGTCCCCGGGCGCTACGGCGCCCGGATCGAGGACATCGTCATCGTCACCGAGGACGGCGCGGAGCGCGTGAACACCCTGGGTCGCGAGCTGGTCGAGGTGGCGGTATGAGGGCGGGCGACCGGAGCGAGCGTCCCCGCGGGACGCGGGCGCAGGCGGGAGGGACCCGATGATGCGGGCGGAGATCCGATGATGCGGTCCCGATCGTGACCGCCGGCCCCGAGCCGCTCGTCCGACGGGCCCGGATCGAGGAGGTCCGGGCGCTCGCGAGCGAGTACCGCGAGGAGGTCGCGCGCCGTGCGGCCCCTGGCGAGCGGTGGGAGCCGCCCCTTCCGCAGGGCGGGGTCTTCTGGATCGCCGAGGAACCCGCGGACCGCGACCCCCTCGGCTACGCGGGTGGTCGGCTCGCCCCGGAGGGGCTCACCATCGGGCCCGTCTTCGTGCGCTCCGGCGCGCGGCGGGCCGGCATCGGCGACGCCCTGCTGACCGCCATCCAGCAGTGGGCGGAGGGCACGCGCGTCCCGGTGGTGGAGGTCTCCGTCGCCGTCGACAACGAGGCCGGACGGGCCTTCCTGGAGGCCAACGGGTACGTCCCGCGACGGCTGCTCTTCTCCCTGACGCCAGAGGCGCGGCGCGAGCACACGACCCCGGACGCGGACTGAGGCCGGTGGACCCGAGGCTGCCCGAGGAGCACCGCGAGCTGCTCTCGATGGTGACCACCTTCGCCGAGAAGGAGGTCGCGCCGGGGGCGGCCGAGGGCGAGGCCAACGAACGCTTCCCGCGGGACGTCTTCGAGCAGCTGGCCGAGCTCGGGCTCATGGGGCTGCCGTTCCCGGAGGACGTCGGTGGTGGCGGGCTGCCCTACCGCACGTACCTCATGGTGGTCGAGGAGCTGTCGCGCGCGTGGCTCACCGTGGGCCTGGGGCTCTCCGTCCACACCCTCGCCACGTGGGGGATCGAGCACCACGCGACCGAGGCGCAGCGCGCGGAGCTCGTCCCCCCGATGGTCGCCGGCCGCCTGCTCGGTGCGTACTCGCTCTCGGAGCCCGGGTCGGGCTCCGACGCCGCTGCGCTCGAGACCCGCGCCGTAGCCGACGGAGACGTCTACCGCCTCGACGGCACGAAGGCCTGGGTCACCCACGCCGGGGTCGCCGACCGCTACCTCGTGATGGCGAGGACCGGGGAGCACGGTGCGCGTGGGATCTCGGCGTTCGTCGTCGACGCGGACCAGCAGGGCCTCGAGTTCCCCAGGCCCGAGGACAAGATGGGAATGCGCGCCTCGACGACCGGCCAGCTCCGGCTCGAGGACGCTCCGGTGCCTGCCGACCGGCTCGTCGGCGGCGCGGAGGGCCTCGGCTTCGAGATCGCGATGGCGGCCCTGGACGGCGGCCGGCTCGGCATCGCCGCAGCGTCGGTCGGGCTCGCCCAGGCGGCCCTCGACGAAGCCCTCGCGTACGCGAAGCAGCGGGAGCAGTTCGGACGCCCCGTGGTCGAGTTCCAGGGCGTCTCGTTCATGCTGGCGGACATGGCGACCGGGGTCGAGGCCGCCCGCGCCCTCTACCTGTCGGCGGCCGATCGCCGGGACGCGGGGGAGGCGACGACACGGCTCGCGGCCATGAGCAAGCTCCTCGCGAGTGACGTCGCCATGCAGGTGACCACCGACGCGGTCCAGGTCCACGGGGGCTACGGCTACACCCGCGAGTATGCGGTCGAGCGCTACATGCGCGAGGCCAAGGTCCTCCAGATCGTGGAGGGGACGAACCAGATCCAGCGCCTCGTCATCGGGCGCCACCTGGCCGGAGGCCGCGCAGAGTAGCCTTCCTGCCACCTGCCCGCTCGCTCACTTGACGTCGGACATTTCGGACACTTAGGGTGATCGGGCACTCCCCCGAGGGGTGGGGAGTCGGCGGGCTCGGACCGACGGGATCCGTAGCCACATCAGACGGCGGAAGCCAATCGGAGCGCCAGCGGCCGTCTGCAAGGACGCCGCTGCCGCGAAAGGAGGATGCACGATGCGTCCTCGCATGCTGGGCCTTCTTCTTCTCATGATCCTCGTCGGGGCGCTGCTGGCCCTGCCGGCCCACGCGGACGGGCCGGAGGGGGCATCCGGGGCCGTCGGCAGCTTCGAGATCGACGGCAACAGCGCCGATGACTCAGTCGGCGAGCCCATCGACTGGCTCCCGGATCCGCCCGGCCCTCTGGGCCTCACGAAGTTCACCGACCTCTCCAAGAGCAAGGACGACGATTCCTTCGGACAGGGCTCCAAAGAGCTCCAGCCGGGAGGATGGACCTGCACGGCCGGCGGCGTCCCCGGCAAGGACGACATCGTGCGGGGCGCTCTTGCCTTTCGGACGTTCGGCGGGAAGCAGTTCGTCTACGCGAACTGGGTGCGGCTGACCACCAACGGAGACGCGCACATGGACTACGAGTTCCACCAGTCCGGCACGCCCAACCCGGCGTGTGCCCAGACCCCCCTGCGCACCGACGGGGACATCCTGATGACCTTCGACACCGAGAACGGCGGGAAGACCGTCATCGTCCGCGCCTTCTCCTGGCTGTTCACCGGGCCGGGGGTCGGTGTCTTCAACGAGCTCGCCGTCGGCGACAAGCACTCCAAATGGGACGCATCCGTCAACATCGCGCCCGAGAAGAGCGACGCCGGTCTCAAGCCCGGCGCCTTCGGGGAGCTGGCCCTTAACCTCAGCGACACCATCGGGACGATCGAGTGCGGCGAGTTCGCCGGCGCATACATGAAGACCCGAGCCTCGACCTCTCTCGATGCCGCCCTGAAGGACCGGACGACCAGCAAGCCGATCCAAGTCGGGGACTGTCCCGACGTGCACGTCGCGAAGAGCGCCTCCACGCTCGTCGCGAACGCGGGCGACGAGATCACCTACACGATCACGGCGACGAACGACGGGACTGCCCCGGCGACCGGTGTGCAGATCACCGACGACCTCCCGTCCAGCGTGACGGTGACGAGCGCCACGTTCGATGTCGATCCTGGGACGGCCGGAGGGACCGGGAGCTGCACCTTGGGGCCTGGGATCACCATCTCGTGTCCGGTCGGGTCTCTCGCGGCCGGCGACGGGAACACGTCCGGCCACGAGCCCGACACCGCGGTCGCGACCATCGGGGTGAGGGTCCTGCAGTCGGCGTGCGGAACGACCCTCACCAACCAAGCGCACGTCAGCGCCACCAACGAGGTCGGTGCGGCCCGAAATGACAACGCCAGCAATGTCGTGTCCATCCAGGTCAGATGCGGCGACATCATGATCACGAAGACCGCCGATCAGGTCACGGT
>JBOHEE010000012.1:0-1666 GCA_050700895.1 Nitriliruptorales bacterium
GGCACGGCCATGATCGCGCCGGTCCCGTACTCCATGAGGACGTAGTCGGCGGCGTAGGCGGGGATGCGCTCGCCGTTGACCGGGTTGACCATGTCGAAGTCGAGCCGGTGGCCGCGCTTGCTGATCGCACCCTCGGTGGAGAGGCGCTCGATCTCGGTGCGCCGGGACACCTCCGCGACGAAGGCCTCGTAGTCGGCGTCGCCGGCCATCTTCTCGCGGACCAGCGGGTGCTCGGGCGCGAACACGAAGTAGGTCGCGCCGTAGAGTGTGTCCGGGCGAGTCGTGAAGACCGTGACCTCCTCCCCGGACCCGTCGACGGCGAAGACGACCTCGGCGCCCTCCGAGCGACCGATCCAGTTGCGCTGCATCGCGACGATGCGGTCGGGCCACTTGCCCGCGAGCGTGTCGAGGTCGTCGAGCAGCTGCTCCGCGTACTCGGTGATGCGCAGGAACCACTGCGTGAGCGGCTTCCTCACCACCTCGGTGTCGCAGTAGTCGCAGCGGCCGTCCTTCACCTGCTCGTTCGCGAGGACGGTCTGGTCCTTCGGGCACCAGTTCACCGGCGACTCGGCGCGGTAGGCGTGCCCCGCGTTGTAGAGCTGGAGGAAGATCCACTGCGTCCAGCGGTAGTACTCGGGGTCCGAGGTGTGGAGGACGCGCTCCCAGTCGAACGAGAAGCCGATTCGCACGATCGTCGACCGCTGCTGGGCGATGTTCTCGTAGGTCCACTCGCGGGGGTCAACGCCGCGGCGCTTCGCCGCGTTCTCGGCGTTCAGCCCGAACGAGTCCCAGCCGAACGGGTTCAGGACGGCGTAGCCGCGCATCCGGGCGTAGCGGGCGACGGCGTCGGCGAGGCTGAAGGCCTCGACGTGGCCCATGTGGATGTCCCCGGACGGGTAGGGGAACATGTGGAGGGCGTAGTACGGCTCGCCCGGAGCGTCGTTCGCGACCGAGTAGGTGCGCTCGTCGTGCCAGCGCTGCGCGAGGGCCGGCTCGAGCGCGGTCGGGTCGTAGGTCTCGACCTCCTGCGCCGTCGCGACGTCCTCGGCCACGCCGTCTCCTCCGCTTCCGTGCTGCGTATCCTGCCTTGCTCGACGCTTCCATCCCAATGGAGGGCACCGTGCGCGCGGATCGGGTGCTCGTGACCCATCCGCTGCCGGGCGGTCTCGCCGGCCTCTGAGCAGGCGGGCGACGACCGCTTGCTGCTCGGGGGTCGGCTCGACCGCGGCGTGCGGGGAACGCAGCCGCCAGGCGGCGAATCCCCCGGCGAACAGGACGATCGCCGGGAGTGCCCACAGCGCCCACGTCCGCGGGCCGGGGCGCGGGTCGAGCAGGATCCACTCGCCGTAGCGGTCGACGAAGAACTGCTCGACCTCGGCGTCGCTCGCTCCTGCGGCGATGAGCTCATCGATGCGCTCGCGCATGTTCCGTGCGGTCTCCGACGGGGAGTCGGCGACCGACTCGCTCTGGCAGACGGGGCAGCGCAGACGGGATGCGAGCGCCTCGCCCCGGTCGCCGGGCGGCGCCGCGTCCACGAGCAGTCCCGCCACGATGACGGCGGCGAGCACCGCCATGGAGGCGGGCAACAGCCAGCGTCGCAGAGGCTCAGGCACCGGCCGCCACCTCCTCCTGAGGAACCGGGGTGGCTGCCGCCGCGGGCTCCCGG
>JBOHEE010000013.1:0-7349 GCA_050700895.1 Nitriliruptorales bacterium
CGTCGGCCCCTGGGGCCTCGGCGGCTCGGGCATGGGCGGCGGCATCGAGTTCGTCGCGGACACCGCCCCGGCCGCGGGCGAGGCGGACGGGGCGGGGCAGCGTTCGGCCGCCGTGCCCGGCGTCGACTACTCGGCGACGAACGTGCAGGTGAGCGGCGTCGACGAGCCGGACCTCGTCAAGACCGACGGCCGCACGCTCTACACGGTGACGACGGCCGGGGTCCTCCGCGTCGTCTCGGTCGCCGACGGCACACCACGCGCCCTCGCGGAGGTGCGGCTCTCGCAGCACGGCGGCGACCACCGCCTCTTGCTCGACGGTGACCGCCTCCTCGTGGTCTCGAGCGAGTGGGACCCGGCTCTGTCGCCGCGCCCACTCCCGGAGCCCGAGCCGACAGCCGACGCCCCGGCCGACGGCGACGCGGCCCGCTCCAAGATCTGGCGTGGCCCCGGCTCGCAGGGGACGACGATCTTGCGCCTCTTCGACGTCGCGGACCCCGCGTCGCCGAGGCCGGTGGGGGAGCTCCGCGTCGAGGGGCAGCACCTGTCCTCGCGCCTCGTCGACGGAGTCGTCCGTGTCGCGCTCCGCACGGAGCCGGTGCTCGGGTTCACCTCTCCCAACGGCCCCGAAGCCGAGGTGACCGCCACGAAGGCGAACCGCGAGGTCGTCGCCTCGTCCGAACTCGACGACTGGCTGCCGAGGTTCGAGCACCGCGACCGCCGCGACGGCGACGTCGCCAGCGGCAACCTCTTCGGCCGGAGCGGGGACTGCTCCCGCGTGAACGCCCCGAGCACGTTCTCCGGGTTCGGCTCGCTCGTCGTGCTCACGCTCGGCATGGACGACAACGGCATGCCCCGGGACCGCGTCGCGGTCCTCGCCGGCGGCAACACCCTCTACGCCTCGGCCGACCTCCTCTACGTGGCGACGAACCGCTGGTTCGACCCGGCGGCGATCGAGCCGGCCGAGGAGTCCACCGACTACAGCACCGAGATCCACGTCTTCGACATCAGCGACCCCGACCGCGCGACCTACCTCGCCTCCGGATCGGTTCCCGGCCACCTCCTGAACCAGTTCTCGATGGACCACTACGACGGCCACCTGCGGGTCGCGACGACGGAGGGCGCCCCGTGGGCGGCGGGGAGCGTCAGCACCGTGACCGTCCTCGAGCGCCGCGGCGACGGGCTCGTTGCGGTCGGAGAGGCGTCGGGCCTCGGCGAGGGCGAGCGGATCTTCGCGGTCCGCTTCATGGGGCCGCGCGGCTACGTGGTCACCTTCCGCCAGTTCGACCCGCTCTACACCCTCGACCTCTCGTCACCGACGTCGCCGCGGGCGGCGGGGGAGCTCAAGATCCCCGGCTACTCGGCCTACCTCCACCCGATCGCGGACGACCTCCTGCTCGGGCTGGGGCAGGACGCGACCGAGGAGGGCCGGATCACCGGGACCCAGCTCGCGCTGTTCGACGTCTCCGACCCCGCCGCGCCGGCCCGCGTCGCCGGCGCGAAGCTCGACGACACGACCTCCGACGCCGAGTGGGACCACCACGCGTTCCTCTGGTGGGAGCCGACCGGCCTCGTCGTCGTGCCCGTCCAGCGCTGGTCGTTCGGGGAGACGGACGGACGCGAACGCTGGTTCAGCGGCGCCGCGGCCTTCCGGGTCGACACGGCCGGCTCCGTCGAGGAGGCCGGCCTGCTCAGCCACCTCGAGGTCGACGAGGACGGCTGGGCGCGGCTCGGCGAGGACGCCTGGCGGGCCGACATCCGCCGGGCGCTGGTGGTCGGCGACACGCTCTACACCGTCTCCGACGCCGGCATCGAGGCGGCCGACCTCGTCACCCTCGCCGAGGAGTCCTTCCTCCGCTTCTAGCGGCCCGCGAACCCCGGGATCGTGAGCGGTCCGGGCAAGATGATGCCCGAACGGTTCACGATCGCGGGACCCTGTCAGAAACCCCTCGGATGCGGAGGCAAGCGACCAGGGTCCGGACTCGGCCGCGAGGAGAGAGCGGGACCGCGGCAAGGAATCCTTCGGGTGCGGACGTGGATGACCCCGGTCCGTCGGCCGCTTGTCCACAGGCCGGCCGAGACTCGTCGGCCACGGCGTCGAATGACGCGGCACGCTCGCTGCCATGCCCGCACTCAGCCAGCGCGTCATCCGCCTCCTCCGCAGCCAGCATGGGGTCGTCGGACGTCACCAGCTCCTCGCATGCGGCATGAGCGAGGGGCAGATCGACGGCCTCGTTGCCAGAGGGGCGTTCGAGGTCGTCCTCTACGGCGTCTACCGCCTGCGGGCAGCACCCGTACCTCCTGAGCAGCCAGCCATGTCGGCGGTCCTTCGCTGCTGGCCGGTAGCGCGGTTGACGGGGCCATTCGTTCTCGGCCTGCTGGGCATCGAGGGTTTCTCGCTGCGGGCGCCACTCCACGTGCTGGTGAAGAGGAACCGCCGCGTGTCCAACGTTTCGTTCGTCGTGACCCGGACGACATGGGCGCTGGAGAAGGGTCCAACGGCCCGGCGGCTGCCGATCGTGGACCTCGGTCGGGTCTACATGGACACCGCCCCCGTGATCAGTCGGCGCCGGCTCATCGTCGGTGTCGACAGCGGCAGGTGGCGGGGCGCGATCACCCTCGACCGCATCCGCCACTTCATCCGCCTCGATCCCCGTCACCCCGGGAGCCGCATCTTGAAGTCGCTTCTCGAGGAGGGAGTCTTCGACCAGGAGAGCATGGGCGAGCGCGCGTTGAAGCCCGTCCTCGACGGGATCGAGCCCGCGGTGGAGTGGGGCGTGTGGGTCGCGCCGGACATCCGGGTCGACGCGCTGTGGCGCGACTGTCGTCTCGTCATCGAGTACGACGGCCGGGACGATCACGGCTCGGTTCCGCATCGGGCCGCGGATGCGGCCCGCGACCAGCGCCTCCACAGCCTCGGCTACCACGTCATCCACGTCACGAAGGAGGACCTGCGCCACCCCGAGGCGTTGCTCGCGAGGATCCTCGCGGTCCGCGATGCCCTTCTCAGCCGCAACTGAGCCGTTCCGCAGCCGTTCGTCACGGCCATTGACGCGACATCGGGACACCCACGTGAGCTAGCCAGGCGGCCAGCGCGGCTTCGATTTCTAAGGTCGCCTGCTCGTTGTCCACGAACGCCACGACCGTCATGCCCGACCGCCGAGCCGCGATCACGCTCTCTTCCAGGTCATCGCGAACGACGCCTCGCTCGGGCTGACTCCGAGACGCTCACAGACCAGGCAGAAGCGTGCGTCGGGCTTCTCCAGCCCAGTAGCTGCCAGATGGGCGAGACACGGTCACGAAGACCGCCGGGGGCGAGGCCGAGGTGGGCCTCCCACCTCTCGACCCGGCCCGTCGGTTCGACGGTCATGTACCGCCGGATCCGAAGGGTTTCTTGCCAGGCCAGATGCAGCCGAGCAGGAGGGAGGTGGCGGCCAGGTCATGTACCGCCGGATCCGAAGGGTTTCTTGCCAGGGTTGCCGGTCGGGGCGCGTCGGTGGCCCGGACCCTGGTCATCTGCCTCCGGATGCGATGGGTTCTTGACGCGGTTGTGTCCGGCGGGGCGGGTGCTGGACGCGCGCAGGGCGCCCCTAGGATGGCCGCGGTCCGACCTGAGAGCGAGCGTGGCGGAACGGATCGGGGTGCTGACCGGCGGCGGCGACTGTCCCGGCCTGAACGCGGCCATCCGCGCGATCGTCCGCAAGGCCGACGAGTTCAACCTCACCTGCTACGGGTTCCCCAACGGCTGGGACGGGGTCATCAACTGGTCCGTGGAGCACCTCACGATCGAGTCGACCCGCGGCATCCTCCACCGCGGCGGCACGATCCTCGGCACCTCGCGGGTGACCCCGTACACCGAGGACGGCGACGTCGAGCGGGTGAAGGAGGCGCTGCGGGTCCACGAGCTCGACGGGCTCATCGTCCTCGGCGGCGAGGGGACGCTGCGGGTGGCGACGAAGCTCGGCGAGGAGGAGGGCCTGCCGGTCGTCGGCATCCCGAAGACGATCGACAACGACGTCGGCGGGACCGACTTCACCATCGGATTCGTCACCGCCCTCGACATCGCGACCGAGGCGATCGACCGGCTCCACACGACGGCGGAGTCGCACAACCGTGTGATGGTCCTCGAGGTGATGGGCCGCCACGCGGGGTGGATCGCGACCTACTCCGGCATGGCGGGCGGAGCCGACGCGATCCTCATCCCCGAGCGCCCGTTCCACATCGACGAGGTGGCACGCCACCTCAAGCAGCGTGCCGGCCGGGGACGGCCGTTCTCCATCGTCGTGGTCGCGGAGGGCGCCGAGCCGGCCGAGGGGACGATCGACCGGCCCGAGTACGAGGAGGACCAGTTCGGACGCCCCCGCCTCGGCGGGATCGGTCACCTCATCGCGGAGGAGATCGAGGCACGCACCGGCTACGCGTCGCGGGTCACGATCCTCGGCCACGTCCAGCGCGGCGGCAGCCCGCACCCGATGGACCGGGTCATCGCGACCCGGATGGGCGTCCTCGCGGTGGAGCTCGCGAGAGAGGGCGACTGGGGGCAGATGACCGGGCTGCGCGGCGGCGCGGTCCTGCCGGTCCCGCTGAAGGAGGCGACCGCGGAGCTGAAGCGCGTCCCGACCGAGCTGCACGAGGTCGCGAAGACCTTCTTCGGGTGAGCGACGACCTCGGCGAGGAGCTCCTCGACCTCGCGGTCCGGGTCGCGGAGTCTGCGGGCGATCTCCTGCTCGACTACGTCTCGCGTCGGGACCTCGATGTCGAGACGAAGTCGAGCGCGACCGACCCCGTCTCCGAGGCGGACCACGCGGCCGAGCGCCACATCACCGCCGGTCTCCTCGAGGCCCGGCCCGACGACGGGATCCTCGGCGAGGAGGACGCCGCGAACCGTCCCGGCACCACCGGCGTGACCTGGGTCATCGACCCGCTCGACGGCACGGTCAACTTCCTCTACGCAATCCCGGTCTGGTGCGTCTCGATCGCCTGCCGCGACGCCGCGGGGGGACTCGTCGGCGTCGTCCGCGACCCGGACCGCGGTGAGACCTTCGCGGCGCGACGGGGCGCCGGGGCGACGCTGAACGGCCGGCCCATCGCGGTCAACGCCGTCGCGGACCTCTCCCGTGCGCTCATCGCGACCGGCTTCTCCTACGACGCCGAGGTCCGCCGCGTCCAGGGCGCCTGGGCTGCGGACCTGCTGGGGCGCGCCCGGGATCTCCGGCGCGGAGGGGCGGCGGCGCTCGACCTCGCCTGGGCCGCCGCCGGGCGGCACGACGCGTTCTACGAGTTCGGCCTGAAGCCCTGGGACCTCGCCGCCGGCGCCGTGCTCGTCGAGGAGGCGGGCGGACGCAGCTCCACCCGGGAGGTCGAGGTGGCGGGGCGGCCCGGCGTCCTCGCCGCCGCCGGCGCGCCAGCGGTCCACGACCAGCTCGTCGCGTGGCTCGGCGAACTCGGGGTGGTCGTGGGCTCATAGCCCCCTGCGCTCCACTTCTCGAGTCCCCCGAACCCCCTACTCCCACGGGAAGGCGGCGTCGCCGAGCATCTCGACGAAGGTGCGTGCGTTCGCCGGGGCCTTCGCCCGGTGGTCGTCGTTGAAGAAGACGTAGCCGTCACGGCCGTCCGCGGCCGCGTCCCGGACCGCATCGGCCCACGGCTCGAGCTCCGGCCTCGTGCAGTCGTGCTTCCAACGGTCGTCGTGCGGTCCGAGGCCGTGGAGGCGCAGGTACACGAAGTCGGCGGTGACCTCCCGCGCGTCGGGCATCTGCTCGTCGGAGAGCCAGACGAGGGCCGCGCCGTGGTCGCGGAGGATCCGGAACGTCGCGTCGTCCTCGTACCAGGAGCCGTGGCGGAACTCGACCGCGTGCCGCTGCGATCCGGGGAGCTGGGAGAAGCGCCCGTCCCAGTCGTCGTACTGCCAGCCGCTCGTCCCGACCCTGACCTCGGCCATCGACGCCTCCTCGCCGCGACCACATCCTGTCCGACGGGCGCGGCCCGCGGCACCCCCGACCCGCCTGCGTTCGCCGATCGGGGTTCGCACCGTTCATCACCCCGGCAGCGGCGGCCAGGGGTGCCGTCGACGACACTGGTGACATGGAGCGCAGGGACGACGACTACCTCACGGCCCACCCGGTGGCGGCGACGCTGCTCCTCGTCCACGCGCGCCTCGCCGCCGGCGAGGAGGCGCCGTTCGAGCTGTTCGCGGCCGACCTCGCGCCGCCCGTCGCCGAGGACGCGCCCTTCGAGCTCCTCGCCGCTGGCATCGAGCCGTCGACCCGCGAGCCCGCTCAGGTCTCCTAACCTCTCTCGAAACTCGCGCCGCCCGTCGCCGAGCACGCCCAAGCCTCCTAACCTCTCTCGAAACTCGCGCCGATCGTCGCCGAGCACGCCCAAGCCTCCTAGCCAGGCATCCGACGCCGACCTCCTAGCTAGCCTCTCCTCCGAACCGTCGAGAGGAGCCGCCGTGGGGGACGTCGTCGACCTCCGGTCGGACACGGTGACCACGCCGAGCGAGGGCATGCGCCGGGCGATGGCCGACGCCACCGTCGGCGATGACGTCTACGGCGAGGACCCGACCGTCCGCCGCCTCGAGGAGCTCGCGGCGGAACGGTTCCAGCGCGAGGCGGCCCTCTACGTCCCGTCCGGCGTCATGGCGAACCAGGTCTGGCTTCGGGTGCTCGCCCGGCCGGGGACCGAGGTCGTCATCGAGGCCGACGCCCACATCGTCAACTACGAGGACGGGGCCGGCGCCCTCCTCGCGGGCTGCCAGTTCCGCACGGTGCCGACCGACGACGGCCTCCTCGAGCCGTCGGAGGTCGAGGCGGCGATCCGTCCCGACGCCTACCACCTCACGCCGACGTCGCTCGTCGCCGTGGAGCAGACCCACAACCGCTGCGGCGGGACCGTCTACCCGCTCGAGCAGCTCGAGGGGATCTCCCAGGTCGTCGAGGCCCACGGCATCGCCCTCTACATGGACGGGGCGCGCGTCTTCAACGCCGCCGCAGCAGCCGGTGTCAGCCCCGCCCGCTACGCCGCGCTCGTCGACGGGCTCATGTTCTCCCTCTCGAAGGGCCTCGGCGCCCCGGTCGGCTCCGTGCTCGTCGGCGACGCGGCCCACATCACCGAGGCGCGGCGCTGGCGCCGCCGCTACGGCGGGGCGATGCGTCAGGCGGGGATCATCGCGGCGGCGGGCGTCTACGCCCTCGAGCACCACGTCGACCGGCTCGCCGAGGACCACGCGAACGCGCGTCTGATCGCCGAGACGATCACGGCGTCCCTGCCCGAGGCGGTCGAACTCGACCAGGTCCAGACGAACATGGTCTACGTCGGCAGCGGCCACAGCCCGGCGGACGAGGTCGCCG
>JBOHEE010000014.1:0-4021 GCA_050700895.1 Nitriliruptorales bacterium
GGTGAGGACTGGCCCGTGACCGTCGGCGCGGTCGCACCCGGCGGCGTGAACCGCGTCTCCGTCGCGTACCGGCCCTACGGCACGCCGGCGTGGAACCAGGTCGACCTCGAGGAATCGGTCGACGGGATCTGGAGCGGCGCGATCCCCGACACGGCCATCGGCAACAACGGGCTCGAGTACTACGTCGAGCTCGACGTCGGCGGCACCGTCGTTCAGGCGGCCGGAGGCGCGACGATGCCACACGTCGCGAGCGCCCCGTACGGCGACCCGATCACTGCGGCAGAGGCGCCGTCCGCGCCACCAGGGGCCGGTCAGGCGCCGCTGCCGGCCACCGGCGGCGGGATCGTGCTGGCGGCCTTGAGCCTCATGTTCGGCGCGGGCCTCATGCGGCGTCGAGCGTCGGCCTGACGCTCGCGGGAGCTGTGAGGACTGGGCTGGTCAAGTGCCCGGCCCCGACCCGGCGGGCGCCGTCAGCCGTAGTGGAACGCCAGCAGCTCACCGCGACGCTCCAGACGTCCGGCCACGACGGGTTCGGTCTCTCCGGGGAGCCATACCCAGACGAACGCCTCGTCGAAGGCCTCAGAAGTCATCGTCAGCTTCGTCCTCGCGATCGATCCGTACCCGGTGAGGCAGCAGCGCCAGGCGGTCGGCCGTGCGGTCGCGCAGCCCCGGGAGGTCCTCGCGCTCGGCGAACAGCGGTACGCCTACCAGCGCCGCCGCCTCGAACGCGGTCTCCAGCGCGACGGTGCCATCGCCGGTCTCGACCTTGCGTAGCGTCTTCGGGGTCACACCGACACGTTCAGCAAGTTCCTGTTCGGTCCACCCACGCCGTCGACGTCCCTCGGCTACGAGGAGGCCGAGCACGGAGATGGCATCCCTGGTCTGCGGGAGCAGTGTCCGCGGACGCTTCATCTCTCCTCCCAGTACTCGGTAGTAAAATACTCTTTACAACTGTAATCGGTATTATATTACCATAAGAGTTCGTCGATCCCTCATGTCGAGCCGTCATGCGCACGGATCTCGATCACCTCACCGGCCTCAGGGACCCTCCGACCGCCCGGACGCAGGCAGGTTCCCGATCTGACATGCCGGGCACCAGTGGACGACGCGGTTCTGCTGGCCCATCCGGCGGGCCTCGATCGGGGTCCGGCAGGTGAGGCAGGGCCGGCCGGCGCGGTCGTGCGCGAGGGGACTTCCGCCACCGTTCGCCGGGGCGGCAGAGGTGCCAGGCCCCGTTCATCCGCAAGTGGGTCCGCAGGGTGAGCCCGCGGTCGCCGTCGGCGAAGTGGATGAGGAGATGCTTGCCGCGGGCGTCGACTCCCTCGACCCGCCAGCCCTTCTCCGGCCGGCGCCCGACGAGCCGCGGGGCATCGAACGCGACGACCTCCCTGCCGAGGAGCGCAGCCCGCAATGTCGTCGCGGTCCGGAAGTTCGTGTCACCCTCAGGCACGCGTCGAGGGTACGCCCGTTGTGTGCGTCACCAGTTCCGAGGGGTGGAAATGAAGACGCACGCAACTTCGTCGCTGGACTCCGGCGGCTCAGTCGTGCTCTTTCTCCACCGGTTTCAGCCACCCTATGATACGGATGAGCTCGCTGCCGAAGCGGCGATGGTAGTCGGACACGGTCTCCTCGTCGGCGATGAGGATCGACAGGTGGACGTAGCCCTCGTCTTCCTCCACGGCCATGGTCAGGATGTCCAGCTCACCACGCAACCAGGGCTCGCGGACCTCGTCCGCCTTTGCCTCGAGCTCGGCAGCCGTGTAGGGACGGTCAACGACCTTGAGCCCATACGACCAGAACTCGGCGATGGCCGCCTCGTGCTGCTCGTGGTCCTCGGTGAAGGCAACCACGAGAACGTTGCGCTCCCACAGGTCGAACCACCAGCCCACGTACGTGTCGGGGTGCTCAGCCACGTAGCGGCGCAGCTCGGCGAGCTCGTCGGAGTAGTCGGTCGCGACCATCCCGCCGGGGTAGTGCCGGGTGCGATCAGGTGGGTCGTACGCGACGGGGGGCTCCGTGATCTTCAGCACGCCGTCGCGGTAGATCCCATCCAGGCGGAAGTCGCCCCAGGCCTTCCCCATGCTGGTCTCGGCACCGTCCAGCTGTGCTACGTCATCGATGCCCTCGACGAGGATTCCCTGACCACAGCCGGGGGGCAGGCTTGTCAGCGCCATGGAGCAGAGCTGGACAGGCCCCCCGCCTCCCGCGGGGCCGATGAGCAGGCCTCCAGCGGTGACCCGAAGTCCCGTGCTTGCAGCCCCTCGCTGAGTCTCCCTCATCGGCGATTCTTCGCTTCCGCCCGGCTTAGGGGCCTCATCGGCGACGTCGACGGTGGGACTGCGAGTCTGGGCTACGGCTGCGGCCGCCAACCCCATGCCGACGATGACCACACCAGCGAGAGCTGCCCGTGTGCGCTTGAAGCCTCGGTCTTGGAAGGCGCCCCTGCGACTCGATGTCGCTGCCTCGACGTCGTCTGACTCATCGGAGGCTTGCCTCCAGTTCGTTCCGGTTCTCAAGGGCCTCACGGTCATCCCCTCCCTGAAACCTCGATCCCGATGTTGGATCGGACTCTGAGTCGCGCCCTCACGCGACGTTCTCCGAACCGGTATGACGTCGATCAGTACGGCCTGGTCGCCTATGGCCTCCTAGTCGAGCGCATCCTTGACGATGTCCTGGACCTGGTAGGCGGGGTTCTTCTCCCAGCCTCGGTTGGTCTTCGTCACGTTGAAGCTGAGTGCGTTGCGGACGTGGTCAATGTGCGAGTACAGCATCAGACCCAAGAAAGGGTCGTTGGGCGGATCTGTGACGATGCCGTGCACCACGCCAGCCGCGAGGCGGCGCCCGTCGCTCGCGGGCCAGTAGGTCGGCCCTCCGCTGTCACCACGGGCAGTGCCGAAGGATGCGACGCGTGTGTTCTGGAAGAAGGCCCTCACCCCGGTCACATCGTCGGTTTGGAAGTGCTCGGAGTTGCGATGAAGGACGCTTCCGCAGACATGCCCTGAGCTCCGGGCCGACGGCAACGGCGCCGCGGTCTGCATCCCTCGTTTCAGTTCATGAATGTCCCGTAAACGAAGGTCAGTACGAGGACGTCTCGCCGCACTTACGCAATCACGGAAAGTGAGCGCGGGGCGCGCGCCCAAGCCCGGCCACCCTCGACGAGGGAGTGGTCCTAGCTAGGGGGCGCCGTCGGCAGAGGGGTCAGACGTCGTGGTGGAGAAGGCGGTCAGGGATATGTCCCACTCACCGGTCATCCAGGCGCCGTCGGCAGAGGGGTCAGACGTCGTGATGGAGGGGTTCGCCGCCGGCGAGGCGGGCGAGGCGGTCGCCGGCGACGCGCATCGTCTCGCGCCCCGAACCACTCGACGCGCTGCGGAGGATCGGCTCGAGGAACCTGAGCAGCGGGTTCGCGATGTTCACCTGCCACGCATAGCGGATCTCGGTGACGCCATCGGTCTCTGCGAGGTCGATCGCCCCGTTGCCCCGTATCCCCCCGCCGGGCGAGGCGACCTCCAGCCGGCTCGGCGCGTCCGCGGCGATCACCTCGACGTCGACCGGCAGCCGCCGGACCGGGGTGCGGAAGGCGAGCCGCGCTACCCGGCCGACGCCGTCCGCGCCACCCTCCTCGAGCTCCTCGACGTCCTCGATCGCCGGCCACCACTCGCGCCACGAGGAGAGGTCGCTCACGACCTCCCAGACCGCGTCGCGTCCGGCGGTCGTTCGCCAGACCCCGTCGATGTCGATCGCCACGTCGTTCTCCTGGTCAGGCGCGGAGGGACAGCCCGCGGGGGGTGTCGACGAACCCGGCGGCCAGGAGGCGGTCGCGCAGGTCCGACGCCGGGGCGTCCTCGCCGTCGATGCGTTGGAGCTCGATCTTCCGCAGCCGACCGTCCTTCACCACCGACGCGAGCCCGTCGAGCCACGCGTCGGCGTCGCGGGCGGCGGGGAACGTCACGAGGCTGCGCCCGCCCCGCTCGAGCTCGCAGGCGACCTGCCCGTCGACGAGCACGACGTACGCGCCGGC
>JBOHEE010000015.1:0-3568 GCA_050700895.1 Nitriliruptorales bacterium
CCAGCGTGGAGATCACGTCGCCGACCTCGGCCGCGGGGGGCGCAGCCGCCCGCTCGGCCGCCGCCCGCACCAGGCGCACGGCGTCGTCGAGGCGAGCCGCACGCGCGAGACCCTGCAGGAGCGTTCCGAGGGTGTGGCCCTCCAGGCCGCCGCTGCGCTCGAGGAGCTGCTCCGCGAGCGCGAGGGCCTCGTCCAGCTGGTGCGCGCGGACCCGGCCCGACAGGAGAATCTTCAGGTAGCGAGCCTCGACCGGGACACCGACCCGCTGGAGGCCGTCGACGAGCAGCGCCGCGTTCTCCACCTCCCGACGCTTCACGTAGGAGGACAGGACGGCCGAGATCTGCCCGGGCTGCGGGTGCATGCCGAGCAGGCCCATCCACTCGAGGACCCCCGCGGCGCGTGCGGTCCGGTTCCGACCCATCGAGAGGTCGAAGAGCTTGTGGAGGTTCTGGGTCGTGGGAACCTCGCCCGCCTCGGCCATCTCCTCGCACACGTCCCACGCGACGTCGAACACGCCGCCGTCGATCGCCCCGCCGAGCAAGGCGTTGCGGTGCAGCGTCGACATCCCGACCCCGGACGAGTCCATGCGCTCGCGGAGCGCACGGGCGTGGTCGAGCCGACCCGCAGCGGCGTAGGCGCCCAGGATGTCCCCCCAGGCCCGGTCGGGAACGTCGGCGCCCCGCGCGGCAAGCCGATCCACGAGCTGCGACGCGGCGTCGGGCTCGTCGTGGCGAACGAAGAGCGCGATGGCCTCCGCCACCCGCCCCGCCGACGGCACGACGTCCGCGGCGAGCATCAGATCGAGGATCTCGCGCACCGGCTTCGGCGCGGCCTGCCGGAGGTAGCCGTCGAGGAGCGCCTCGTAGTCCGCCGTCCGGACCGCGAGCCCGGCGTCGACGACCTGATGCAGGAGCTGACGCGCGACGCGCAGCTTCCCGGTCGCCAGGTACGTGCCCAGGAGGCTGCGGGCGGTCTCCGGGCCGAGTCGGACCCCGTCGACCGCCATCTGATCGAGGGTGGCGCCAGCCTCGTCGAGGCGGCCGGCGCGGACGTAGGCCTGGACGAGCGCGGCGTACGCGTCCTCGCCCGGTTCCACGCCCTCCGAGCGCATCATGCGGAGCACCTCCCGCGCGTCGTCGAGACGGCGCGCGGCGCTGTACGCGTCGAGGAGGATGACGTAGTGCTCCCGCCGAGGGGGCACGCCGGCGGCATGCATCCGCTCCAGGACGGCGCGGGCGCGTGCGGTGTCACCCGAGGCCGCGAACTGGCGCATCGCGCGCGCGTGCGCGTCCGTGGCCGCGGGTGCGGTGTCGGTCGGGGTGGTCATGTGCTCGCCTCCAGCCCTAGCAGGCGGTCGAGTCCGAGGGTGAGTCCAGGGCGCTCGGCCACCTCGCGGATGGCCAGCAGGACCCCGGGCATGAACGCGGTCCGGTCGACGGTGTCGTGTCGGACCGAGAGTGTCTGGCCGGTGCCGCCGAAGATGACCTCCTGGTGCGCGACGAGGCCGGGCAGGCGCAGGGCGTGGACGCGGATGCTGCTCCGGTCGGCGCCCCGCGCGCCGTCGAGCTTCTCTCCGAGGACGACGTCTGGGGTCTCCCGCCGGGCATCGGCGATGACGTCGGCGGTCATGAGCGCCGTCCCGCTCGGCGCGTCGGCCTTGCCGTCGTGGTGCAGCTCGATGATCTCCACGTCGGGAAGGTGCGGCGCCACGATCCGGGCGAGGTGAATCATCAGCACCGCACCGAGGGCGAAGTTCGGGGCCACGATCGCGTTCGCGGGCCCCTCCTCGGCGAGGCGCCGCCACCGCGCGAGGTCGTCGTCGCTCCACCCCGTCGTCCCCACGACCGCGTGGATGCCGTGCTCGAGGAGCCACGCGACGTTCGACCCGACCGCGTCCGGCGTGGTGAAGTCGACCGTCACCTGGGTGTCGGCCTTCTCGAGAAGGTCGAGAGAGTCGCCCTCGTCGAGCTGCGCGACGAGGTCGAGGTCAGCCGCGGCATCGACCGCGGCACACACGGTCGAGCCCATGCGGCCGGCGGCGCCGAGCACGCCGACACGAACCATCCGGGCTCCGTCAGACGGGATCGCGCACAGGGTAGAGGGTGTCCGGCATCCTGCCCGCCGCGCCGAGAACCCGCGTTCGAGCCACGACCCTCCGTTCCGTGAGCATCCGCGACCACCTGTCGGTCGCCGATGCTCACACGACGGTCACGTGAGGTAGGGGAGGAAGCGGTCGCGGTCCCGGTCGTCGAACGGACCCACGATCGCGAGCGACCGCGGGACGCCGAGGATCGCCCCGGCCAGGTCGCGTACCGCGTCGAGGTCCACCGCGTCGACGCGGCGCAGCGCCTCGTCGACGGTGACGAGCTCGGCGTCGGTGGCGATCATCTTGCCGAGCCGGGTCATCCGCGAGCCGGTGTCCTCGAGCCCGAGGACGACGCTGCCCTGCACGTTGCCCTTCGCGCGCTCCACCTCGTCGGCATCGACGGTCTCGGCGAGGCGGTCGAGCTCGTCCCGCAGGACCTTGAGGAGGTCCTCGACCTTCGCCGGCGTCGTGCCGGCGTAGGCGCCGAAGTAGCCGCCGTCGCCGTAGGCCTGGTGGTAGCTGTACGTCGAGTAGGCGAGACCGCGCTGCTCGCGCACCTCCTGGAAGAGCCGCGAGGACATCCCGCCGCCGAGGAGGGTGTTCAGCACGAGGAGGGCGAAGCGCCGGTCGTCGTCACGGCGGAGCCCGGGAGCGCCGATCGCGACGTGGGCCTGCTCGGTCGGGCGCGTGCGGATCGAGACCTCGCCCGCGGCCAGGGCGTCGGGCGCCGTCCGGCCGGGACCCTCGCCGCCGGGACGGCCGAGGTCGCCGATGACGTCCTCGACCATCCGCACGACCTCGTCGTGGTCGAGGTTGCCGGCGGCCGCCACCGTCAGGTTCTCCGGCCGGTACCAGTTGGCGTAGTAGCCGTGGACGCGGTCGCGGCTCATCTCCGTGATCGACTCGGTGCTCCCGAGGGCCTCGTGCGCGAGGGCATGGCTCCCGAAGAGCGTGCGCGCGAGGTCGGTGTGGACGAGGTCCTCCGGCGTGTCGTAGTGGACGTTGATCTCCTCGAGGACGACGTGCCGCTCCTGGTCGACGTCCTCGGGGGTGATCGTCGCCGCGCGCAGCATGTCGCCGAGCACGTCGACCCCCGTGGCGAGATCGCGGTCGAGCACCCGGGCGTAGAAGCAGGTGTACTCCTTCGACGTGAACGCGTTCATGTCCCCGCCGACCGCCTCGAGCTCCTCGGCGATCTGCCGCGCCGTGCGGCTCGCGGTGCCCTTGAAGAGCAGATGCTCGAGGAAGTGCGACGCGCCGTGGTCGGCGCCGACCTCGTCGCGCGAGCCGACGCGGATCCAGCAGCCGAGCGCGAGCGAGCGCACGCTCGGCATGTGCTCCGTGACGACGCTGATGCCCGACGGCAGATCGGTCCGGTCGAAGTCCACGCTCGGGTTCACTCGCGCGAGCGGGTGCGGGTCCGGGTCCGCTGCGCCGACTCCTCGCCGCGGTCGCGGCGGCGCCCACCGTCCCCACCGCGCT
>JBOHEE010000016.1:0-1674 GCA_050700895.1 Nitriliruptorales bacterium
CCGCCGTGATGCTCTGGCCGCTCAAGGCCTCCTACCTGCCGAACGCCTCGGCGGCCGCGGCCTCCATCTGCTCCGTGATGCCGTCCACGTCGTCCGGGTTTCGCAGGAAGTCCTGGAAGAGCGCGAAGAGTCCCTGCCCCACCGTGCCGCCGAACTCGGCCGGCTGGAGGTCGGAGAGGTCGAACCGGAACACCTCAGTCTCGCTGAGCGCCCCTGCCGTCGTCTGCGTGATCTCGTCCGGGTAGACGCCCGTGTCCATGTTGCGGTTGAGGGAGGCGAAGCCGCCCCGCTCCGCCCAGATCTCGGCCGCCTCGGCCGTCGTCAGGTAGGTGATGAGCGCCTGCCCGGCGGGGCTGTCCTTGAACATGACGACCGTGTCGCCGCCGCCGACGACCACATTCCCAGACTCACCGATGGCCGGGAACGGGAAGACGTCGAAGCCCTCGCCCGCGGCTGCATCCGTGGAGTCGGTGATGACGCCGGCGACGAAGTCGCCCTCCAGGACCTGCGCCGCCGCCGGCGGGTCGGCGAAGACCTGCGTCACCGAGGTCGGGAAGTCGGTCTGGAGCGCGCCCTGGGTGCCGCCGGCGATGTTGTCCGTGTCGCCGACGATCGCGGCCATCTCGGTGAGCGCGTCCTTGACGGACTGGTCCGTCCACGGGATCTCGTGGGCCGCAAGCTGGTCGTACATCTCGGGGCCCGCCGTGCGGAGGTAGATGTTCTCGAACAGATCGGTCAGCGTCCACCCGTCGGCGCCGCCGATCGAGTAGGCCGGGACGCCGGACGCGGACAGCGTGCCCGAGTTCTCGAGGAAGGTGTCCCAGTCCTCCGCGGGCTCGACGCCCGCGTTGGAGAAGGCCTCGACGTTGTACCAGACGAGGGACTTGTTGGCCGCCTTGAAGAGGAAGCCGTGGAGCGTCCCGTCGACGGTGCCGAGCTCGACGACGGACTCGCCGAAGTTCTCCTCGATGTCTGCGGCAGCGAAGTCGATGGGCTGGAGCGCTCCCTGCCCGGCGAAATCGGCCATGAGGCCGGGCTGCGGAAGCACGGCGATGTCAGGCGGATTGCCGCCCTCGACCGCGGTCGCAAGCTGCGTCGGGAGCTGGTCGCCGGCGGACGTGTAGTTGACCGTCACGTCGGGATTCGCGTCGGTGAAGCCGTCGAGCACCGCCGGGAAGGCCTCCGGCTCGGGGCCGGTCCAGACGGCCATGATCGAGACGGACCCGGACGCGCCGTCGCCGTCGGCGGTCGCGGCTCCGGTGTCGCCGGCGTCGCCGTCGTCGTCGTCGTCACCTCCGCAGCCCGCGACCCCCGCGGGGACGAGTACGAGCAGCAGGCCCAGAAGCAGTAGTAGACGGCGACTCATCGGTCTCCCTTCGTAGGTGTTTCGTCCTCGTAGATCCCGAGACCCGTGTCGGGATCGAAGAAATGCAGCGCACGCGTGTCGACGACCACCTCGGCCGTCTCGCCCTCCTCGACCTCCGAGCGGGCGCCGAAGCGGCCGACCATGGCCGTCTCGCGCGCGCCCTCCTCCTGGCGGGCAACACGCTCGTCGCCGGCGTCCTGTGCGAGCTCGCGCACGTCCTCGGTGAGCGCCGGCGGCGCGTCCACGGTGAAGTGCACCATGATCTCGGCGCCGAGCGCCTCGCGCAGCTCGACCTTGCCGCGCAGGCG
>JBOHEE010000017.1:0-2897 GCA_050700895.1 Nitriliruptorales bacterium
GACGGCGACGCTGTGCAGCAGGCCCATGTCGACCACCGAGACGCCGCGCTCGCGGCAGCACGGGTCGGCGACGGCGCGCAACGCCTCGCGGACGGCGTGGGCGGCGTCCACCTGCGGTCCCTCCTCCGGTGGAGCGAGCCTGCGCCAGGACGCTTCTTCCCGCAAGGGGCGGGTTCTCATATGGTGAACGCCGGCCGGGAGGGGTCACGGCGGTCGCTGCCCCGACCACACCTGCGCCGCGTCTCCCCTTCCCGCACGGGGCGGGTTCTCGTATGCTGAACGCGGGGCCAGGAGGGTCACGATGGAGCGTCCATCGGATCTCATCCAGAGCGTGTCGCGCGCGTTCCGGATCCTCGAGGAGGTCGGTCGTCATCCGGACGGGATCAACCCGAAGCGGGTCGCCCAGCGCTGCGGGATGCACCTGTCGACCGCCTACCACCTCCTGCGCACCCTCTGCTACGAGGGCTACCTCATCCGCCTTCCATCGGGCGACTACGCCCTGGGACTCGAGATAGCCGACCGCTTCCGCGACCTGCAGGCTGCACTGACCAGGCGCCCCCAGGCCGCGGCGGTGCTGCGGCACCTGGCCTCCGCGACGTCGCACACCGCGTACCTGGCGCGCATCGTCGACGGGCGGGTCGCGATCGCGCAGGTGGCCGAGGGCCCGGACTCGCCGCACCTGGAGGACCTCATCCCCGGGTTCGACGAGGGCGCGCACGCCACCGCGCTCGGCAAGGCGCTGCTGTCGACGCTGCCGCCGCCCCGACGGAAGGCCTACCTGCGGGAGGCGGGCCTGCGGCCGTTCACCTCCCGGACGGTCATCTCCGCGGAGGAGTTCGAGACGGAGCTCGCCTCCATGAAGCGGACCGGCACGTTCGTGGAGGAGGGCCAGTACCGCTCCCGGGTCTCGTGCGTGGCGTTGCTGGTGCCGGCCGGCGAAGAGGACGAGGGGTGGGAGGCGCTGGGGTTCAGCGCCCCCGCGGCGACCTTCCCGAGGGAACGCGAGGCGCTGACCACCCACCTGCGGCAGGTCGCCGGGGACCTCGCCGCCGCCTGACGGAGGCGGGGTCACCGGAGGGCGGCGAGCATCTCCGAGAGCCCGTCGAGGCTGGCGAGGTCGTGACCGGACACGAAGCCGTCGACGTGCGGGAGCGCCGCGCGCATGCCCCGCTGCACCGGCTCGTAGCCGGCGTGGCCCTTCAGCGGGTTGACCCACACGAGCCGGTGCGCGAAGCGCGCGAGGCGTGCCATCTCCGCCTCGAGGACCTCCGGGTCCCCCCGCTCGAGGCCGTCCGAGCAGATCACGACGACCGCCCCGCGCAGGAGGCCGCGCCGCCCGTGGACCCGGTTGAGGGTCGCGAGCGACGAGCCGATGCGGGTCCCGCCGTCCCAGTCGACGACCCGCCGGGAGGCGGACCTGAGCGCCCGGTCGGGGTCACGATCCGAGAGGTCCTCGGTCACCCGGGTCAGCCGCGTCCCGAAGCAGAACACCTCGACCCGCCCCGGCTGCCGGCGCGCGGTGAAGGCGAACTGGAGGAGCGCACGCGCGTAGCCCGCCATGGACCCGGAGACGTCGACGACGAGGACGACGGGTCGCGGCCGGCTCCTGCGGTGGCGCCAGGCGCGGCGGACGATCTCGCCGTCGGTCTGCATCGCGTGCCGCAGCGACCGCCGGAGGTCAGGCTTCCGGCCGCGGCGCACCGGCTCCGTCCGACGCGTGCGCCGGTGTGGGACCGCGAGCGACATCCGCTCCATGAGGCGCCGCATGGCGCGCAGCTCCTCCTCGGTCGCCTCGTCGAAGCGCCGGTGTCGCAGCAGCTCCACCTCCGAGGCCACCGCGCCCACGTCGCTCTGAGGCTCGTCGCCGCCGTCCTGGCCGCGTCCCTCCGGTCCGACCGGCGCGGGCGCGGGCTCCGGCTGGGGCTCGGGGAGGCCCTCGTCGAGGTCGGCGACGCTCCCGCCGACGAAGAGCGCGCGGAACACGGCGTCGTAGGCGGGCAGGTCCTCGTGGTGGCTGATGAGGGTCGCGCGGCCCGCCCAGTACAGGTCGACGACGTCCACCGGCGCGAGCGCCGCGGCGGCCCGGTCGAGGACGAGGACCTGCCCGGTCGGGACGTCGAGCCCGGCCCGCCGCAGCAGGTGGACGAGCCCCAGCAGGTCGGGACGCGCGTCGCGCTCCATCCGCTCAGAGCACCTCGTCGAGCGCCGCCCGGACCCGGACGAGGTCGTCGCGCTCCTTCACGAGGGTGCCGAGGGTCTCCCCGGCCGTCGCGGGGTCGAGGTCGTCCACGTCGAGCAGGGCGAGCACCCGCGCCCAGTCGATGCTCTCGGCGACGCCCGGCGGCTTGAAGAGGTCGAGCTCGCGGATGCGCGCGACGACGTCCGCGACCCGCCGTGCCACGGTGCCGGGGACCTCGGGGGCCCGCAGGCGGATGATCTCCGCCTCACGCTCGATCGTGGGGTGGTCGATCCAGTGGTAGACGCAGCGGCGACGGAGCGCCTCGTGCAGCTCGCGCGTCCGGTTCGACGTCAGGACGACGATCGGGGGCCGCGCGGTCGCGATCGTGCCGAGCTCGGGGATCGTGACCTGGAAGTCCGAGAGGACCTCGAGCAGGAACGCCTCGAACTCGTCGTCGGCCCGGTCGACCTCGTCGATGAGGAGGACGGCGGCGCCGTCGGACCGGATCGCACGGAGCAGGGGTCGCTCGAGGAGGAAGCGCGGCGTGTAGAGGTCGGACTCGGCGTCGTCGAGGTCGGCGCCGCGCGCCTCGAGCGCACGGAGGTGGAGCAGTTGGCGCGGGTAGTCCCACTCGTAGAGGGCCTGGGCGGCGTCGATCCCCTCGTAGCACTGCAGGCGGATGAGCTCGACCCCGAGCGCCGCGGACAACACCTTGGCC
>JBOHEE010000018.1:0-4429 GCA_050700895.1 Nitriliruptorales bacterium
GGCGCGCGGCTTCAAGGAGCAGCGTGACGCGGCGATCCGTCGTGCCGACGGGTTGGAGGCGCGGCTCGGGGTCGAGGAGCGCCGGACCGCGGAGCTCGCCGAGGAGCTCGAGCGGCTCCGTCGCGAGGGCGAGGAGCTGCGAAGAGGGCTCGAGGCGGCCGCGGAGGACCGCGAGCAGGCTCTCGAGCGTCTCCGGCGTCGTCACGAGGCCGACCGTGCGGCGGACCGCGAGGAGCTGCGGGAGCTGCGCCGGGAGCTCCAGCGGGAGCAGCGGCGTGACCCGCGCGAGGGCCGCGCCGACGAGCGCCTCCAGGAGCAGGTTCGCGAGGAGGTCGCCGCCTACGAGGCCGAGCGGCGACGCGCCTCCGCGGGGCGTGCGAGCACGCTCCCGCCCGGCACCGCCCCCGACACGAAGGAGGCTGTGCACTCTCACCTCGAGCCGGGGCGACGCGTCCTGGTCGACGGCTACAACGTGACGAAGCAGCACCGCGGCCACCTCGACCTCGAGCAGCAGCGCCTCTGGCTCGTGCGGCTCCTCGAGGCACTCGCCGCGCGGACCGGGGTCACACCGACGGTCGTGTTCGACGCGCAGGAGGGGAGCGGCGCCACGGGCTCCACGTCACGCCGGGTGCGCACCGTCTTCAGCGAAGGGACCGCCGACGACCACCTCGTCGAGATGGTCGCGGCCCTGGACGAGGACGAGCCGGTGCTCGTCGTCACCGACGACCGCGAGCTCACCGACCGTCTCCGGGCCCTCCGCGCCGACGTCGTCCCGACACGGACGTTCCTCGACGTCGCGGAGTAGGAGAGACGGCGATCGCGCCGACCTTCGGGTCGTGTCTCGGCTGGGGCTCGGGACGAGGAACCGGCACCAGCAGGGCAGCGCCGACCGCGACCATCGACACCAGCAGCAGAGCGGGGGTGCGGGTGCCGACGACGGACGTGAGCGTGCCGGCGACGACTGGCCCCACGGCCGCCCCGACACCGCGGGTCAGCGCCGAGGCCCCGAGGACGACTCCCAGGGAGCTGCCGGGCACTGCGTCGGCGCTGAAGATGCTCTCCACGGGAACCAGGGCACCGATCGCGACACCCGCGACCACGGCGAAGGCGACGGCGACGGGCAGGTTGCCGGCGAGCGGCAGCATGACGCACGACACTCCCGTGAACAGATGGGCCATCCGCAGGGTCGTTCGCGACCCGATTCGGCGGATCAGCCACGGCATCGGGATCCGCCCGGCGAGTTGCAGGAACCCGCGGGCACCAGCGAACCCCGATGCCAACCCCAGGGTCAGCCCGGCGGTCACCATCGCTGGAACCTGGTAGAGGAACAGCACCGACGTGACGAACCCGCCGGCGAGGGTCGTGATGAGCAGCGCGAGCACCACCCGGTCGCGTCTGGCGGCTGCCAGTGTGGCGCGGAGCGAAGGGGACGACTCTTCCCCACCGCGACTGTCGGGGACGATCGCGGCGGCCAGGACGAACGCCGCGGCCACGGCGATGCCGGTGAACCGCAGGGTGCTGCGCCAGTCGAGGTGGAGCACCGTCCAGGCCATCAAGGGCAGAAAGATCGGGCTGGCGAACGCGCCCCACAGCGTGTTGGTCGTGATGGCACCAGCGCGCCGTTCTGCGGGGACCAGCCGAGCGATGACGGTGTGAACGGCGGCGTAGTAGCCCAGGGCTCCGGTGACGCTGCCCGCGACGACTCCGGCGACGGCGAAGGTCACCTCAGAGTTCGCGGCCGCGAGGACGAGATAGGCGGCGATGACGGTCCCCGCGCCGACCGCGTACACGAGCCGTGAGCCGTGGCGGTGGAGCAGCCTTCCTGCCAGCGTGGCCAGCGCACCGGCACCGAACAGGGAGATGCCGTACGTGGAGGACAGCACCGCCTCGGACCAGCCGGTGTCCTCGCGGATCGGCTCGAGCAGCACGCCGTAGCCGTAGAACCAGGCGCCGAACCCGACGATCGTGACGAGCCCGAGGACGATGGTGGCGCGTACGGGTAGACGCTCGCGCAAGAGCTCGTCCTGGTCGGGGAGCGGAGAAGCGCCCCAGGCTAGCGGCGCCCGATGGGGTTGATCGTCGAGGCGATCGCGCGGGCGACGAGGACCGTCGGCCCTCGAGGCGTGTTCGAGGAGGCGCCCGCGCCGACGTCGTGTCACACCCCCTGCGTACCGTCGCGGCGATGCCGAGCAGCGGAGGACAGGACGTGGGAGGAGATCTCGTTGACGGCGCGAGCGGGCGGTTCCGGAGGAGCGTGACGATCGACTGCGCGACGTGCGTCGCGCTTCACACCGACGCCTGCGACGACTGCCTCGTGACCGCCGTGCTCGGTGGCCCTCCGGGGCGGGTCGAGCTCGACGCCCCGGAGCAGGCCGCCGTGATCGAGCTGCAAGTCGCCGGGCTCGTGCCGCCGGTTCGGTATCGTCCGGCGGGCTGACCCGGAGCGAGCGTGATCGAGGTCCACCTCATCGGCCACACGTCGGACCTGCGCTATCTCGTGTTCGGCGACGACCCCGACTCGGCGGACGGGCGCTACCTCGTGGCCGTCGACCCGGATCTCTTCCTGACCGTCGACGACGTCCGCGAGGCGCGCGTCGACGCGGGCCTGCCCGTGGGACCGCCCGGGGATCAGTCGGAGCCGGCTGCCGAGGTGGGCGAGGTCGTCGCCCTGGACCAGGGCACCGACGATCCCGACGACGGGTCCGCTGACGCCGAGCCCGCGGCCGTCGACGAGCCGACCCCGACGGCCGCGAGCGTGCTGAGCCCCGCGCGGATCCAGGCGCTCCTGCGGGCCGGGCGCAGCCCTCAGGCGGTCGCGAAGCTCGCCGGGACGGACGTCGCCTGGGTCGAGCGCTGGTTGCCGCCGATCCTCGAGGAGCGGGCACAGGTGATCCGCGAGGCGCGCGCGGCCACGCTCACGCGGCCACGCCTCGGACGGTCGCGCAGGGCCGTGGGGGAGGCGGTGGCGGCGAACCTGACCGCCAGGGACGTCGCCGACGACGACGTGACGTGGACCGCGACCCGGCGCAGCGACGGCTGGTGGACGGTGACGATCCGCTATCGCTCCGGAGGGCGCAACCAGCAGGCGTCGTGGCGCTACCACCGCGAGTCGCGGCGGATCGAGCCGTCCTCCGATCTCGCGCGCGATCTCGGGTTCGTCCGCCCCGCCCGCAGCCGCTGACGCGTGGCACCGTGAAGCTTCCCGGCCCGGCCACCCGTGAACGGGTGTGGCCCTACGCGGTCGTCGCCGTGGGCCTCGCCACCGCCGGGGTCGCGGCGTCGCTCTGGCGGCCGCTCGCCCCGCCGCCGGGCGACGTCATCACCGAGCTCGACGACTTCGCACCGGCCGTCCTCGACGCCGTGCGTGCCTACCGGGGGCCACGCCGGCTCGCCGCAGTCATCAACCTCGCCGTGGCGGCCGGGGTGCCGGTGCTGCTCGTCGCGACGGAGGACGGGCGTCGCCTCCTCCGCCGCGTGGCAGGACCGCGGGAGCACTCGCCGCGGCGCGCGGCGGCCGTCGGCGTGGTCATCGTGGCGGCGGCCGACCTCGTCGCCCTCCCGATCGCCTACGGATTCGGCTTCGTCCACGAGGAGCGGTGGAGCTTCCGGACGTCGGGTGTCGGCGGCTGGGCGCGCGACTGGGTGATCTCGCGCGGCCTCGGCTGGACCGGCGCGGCACTCGGCGCCGCGCTGCTCGCCGTCGGCCTGCGGCGGTGGCCCCGGACCTGGCACTGGCGGGTGGTCCCGGCGCTCACCGGCATCGCCGCCGCTCTCGTGCTCGCGGCACCCGTCGTCGTCGAGCCGCTCTTCCTGCGCACGACCCCGCTCGACCCGGGCCCGACGCGCACGGCCGTGGAGGACGTGCTCTCCCGGGCCGGGATCGGCGACGCGCGCGTTCTCGTCGGCGACGCGAGCCGGCGGACGACGAAGGTGAACGCCTACGTGAGCGGCCTCGGGCCGACCCGCCGCGTCGTGCTGTTCGACACCCTCCTCGAGCTGCCGCCGGAGCGGGTCGCCTCGGTGGTGGCGCACGAGCTCGCGCACCGGCGCAACGGCGACCTCGCCCGCGGCGTGGCCCTGACGGCCGGTGCCGCGCTGGTCGTGGCGCTCGCCCTCCGCGCCGCGTCCCGGTCGCGGCTCGCCGACCTCCTCGGGGTCCGGTCGACGTCCGACCCGCGCCTGGTCGGGCTGCTGCTGGCCGGGGGGCTCGTCCTCTTCACCGTGGGGATCCCGATCCAGAACTGGTTCTCCCGCCGCGTCGAGGCCGCGGCGGACCACGGCGCGATGGAGCTCACCGGCGACCCCGCCACCCTCGTCGAGGTGCAGCGGATCTTCGTCGTCCGCGATCTCGCCGACCCGGAGCCGCCGGCCTGGTCGACGTTCCTCTTCGCGAGCCACCCGCCGCCCGCGGAGCGCATCCGGCGCTCGG
>JBOHEE010000019.1:0-5436 GCA_050700895.1 Nitriliruptorales bacterium
CCCGCCGCCCCTCCGGCCCGCCGCGATCGGGACCACCGTGCGACCACGCCGTCCACGCCGCCGCCGCCGCGTCCTCCTCGTCTTGCTGGGTGCGGTCGTGGCCGCCTGCGGCCCGGGCGCCACCGGCGCACGCGGCCACGCCGAGGTGACGATCGAGGACTTCGAGTTCCTGCCGCCTCGCCTCGAGGTCGTCGCGGGAACGACCGTGTCCTGGACGAACGAGGACATCTTCGCGCACACGGTGACGAGCGGGACGCCCCGGGCGCCGACCGGTCGCTTCGACGGCGAGCTCGGCTCGGTCGATTCCGTCGCTGCCAGAGGCGAGACCGTCTCACTCACGTTCGACGAGCCGGGCAGCTACGCGTACTTCTGTCGCCTCCATCCCCGCATGACCGCGACGATCACCGTCACGCCGTGACGGGCATCGCAGCGACCCAATCCGTGCCCCCGGCCGCTCCGAACCACGGCGCAGGCCCTCACGACGATCAGGAGGACGTCCATGGATCTGTCCGCGAAATCCCTCGGAACCGCGTTCGGCGCCGTCTACCTCGCCGTCGGCGTGATCGGGTTCGCGCTCACCGGCTTCGGCGGCTTCTTCGCCACACAGGGGGACACGCTGCTCTTCTTCGAGATCAACCCCGCGCACAACGTCGTCCACATCCTCGTCGGCGCGGTGCTGCTCTCTGCCGCAGCGGCGGGCGAGCGCCTCGCCCGCCAGACCTGGATCCTGATCGGCAGCGTGTACGCGCTCGTCGGGGTCGTCGGCTTCGCCCTGATCGGGACCCAGGCGAACGTCCTCGCGCTGAACGCCGCCGACAACCTGCTCCACCTCGTGACGGCGGCGGTCGCACTGTTCGCAGTGGTCTACTCGCGGCGGACCTCGGCTGTCTGACCGGGGGGGCAGACTGTCCGAACAGCAGGAGGACCCGTGGCCCACGACCCTCCGCCGCTGCGTGCGGTTCCCAGTCCGGCCCCGCGCGCGGGCGCCCCGACCGCCGCCGACCTCATGGCGTCGGTCGCCCGCGGCGACCAGGAGGCGTTCGCCGCCATCTACGACCGCTACGCCGACCGGGTCTTCGGCGTGATCCGAACGGTGCTCCGCGATCCGGCGATGTCGGAGGAGGTGGCGCAGGAGGTGTTCGTCGAGGCATGGCGGACCGCGCGCTCGTTCGACCCGGAGCGGGGAGCCGTCGCCACGTGGCTCATGACGCTGGCGCACCGCCGGGCCGTGGACCGGGTGCGCAGCGAGCAGTCCTCGCGGGACCGGGAGGACCGTGTCGGGGCACAGGAGGTCACTCGCCCCTTCGACGAGGTCGAGGAGCGGGTCGAGGCCGTGCTCGAGCGTGAGCAGGTCCGCCAGGCCCTCGAGGGGCTCACGGACCTCCAGCGGGAAGCCATCGAGCTCGCGTACTACGGCGGCAACACCTACCGCGAGGTCGCGGAGTTGCTCGACACCCCCCTCGGAACCGTGAAGACACGACTGCGAGACGGGCTGATCCGTCTGCGCGACGCGCTGGGGGTGAGCTCATGAGCGCGAGCGAGCGCGACGTCCACGACCTCGCCGCGGCCTACGCGCTCGACGCCTTGCCGCCGGACGAGGCCAGGTTCTTCGAGGCGCACCTCGAACTCTGCGAGGCTTGCCGCGACGAGGTCGACGAGCTCCGTGCGACCGCCGCGAAGCTCGGTGCCGCGACCGCCAAGCCGGCCCCGGCCTCCCTCCGCGACACGGTGCTCACCCGCATCGACACGGTTCGCCAGGCGCCCCCACCCGCCCGCCGACCCGAGCGCCCCGGCACATGGGCGCGCATCCGGGGACCCCTCGCGGGCGCGGCCGCTGCAGCGCTCATCGTCGTCGTCGGCCTGACCGCGGCCGTCGCGAGGCTGAATTCTCGCATCGACGACCTGCGGGCCAGGAACGCCCAGATCTACGAGGTGCTCGCGGCCGAGGACGTGCGCACCGTGACCGTGGAGGGAGAGGGTGGTCTCCTCGCGCGGCTCGTCGTCTCGGACAGCGAAGGCCGCGCGATGGTCATCGCCCAAGGGCTCCAGCCGCTCGGCGCCGACCGGGTCTACGAGGCCTGGCTGATCGACGACTCTGGCGCGCAGCCAGCCGGCCTCTTCCGACCGGACGACGAGGGTCGCGCGGTGCACGTCCTGGTCGGCAGGGTCCACGACCGCGTCCGGATAGGCATCACCATCGAGCCGGCCGGCGGCTCGCTGCAACCCACCAGCGATCCGATCCTTCTCGCGGACATCTGAGGCCACGACACGGCACCCGGGCGCGCGGGGCGGCCGCGACGCGAGGAGCCGGGAGTAGGGTCCGCCGCCGTGGAACGCATCGAACGCACCCTCCTCTTCGTCGTGATCGCGCTCGTCGCGGTGACCGGGGCGGGCATGTGGTGGCTGTGGCCCACGCCGGAGTCCACCCCCGTGTTCCCCGGTGCGGAGCTCTATCCGGGGGTCGTGCGCTCAGCGACGACCTACGACTGTCCCGAGGACGACCCCGCCGAGGAGTTCGGGTTCACCCGGACGGGACCGTGCCAGGAGGTCGACGTCGAGATCGTCGGCGGCCCCGACGAGGGGACCGTCTTCGAGATCGACACCGGCCTGGAGGACTACCCGGTGTTCGACGCCGGCGACCGGGTGCGCGTCGGGATCGCGAGCGCACCGGGCGAGGACCCGAACTACTACGTGGCGGACTTCGCCCGCATCCGTCCGCTGCTCGTGCTCGTCCTTCTGTTCTTCGCGGTCGCGGTCGCCATCGGGCGGTGGCACGGCGTGCGGTCCCTCGTCGGCCTCGCGACGAGCCTCGCGGTCATCGTCGCCTTCATCGTCCCCGCGATACTCGCCGGCGAGAACCCGTTCCTCGTCGCGGTCGTCGGCGCCCTCGCGGTCATGCTCGTCACCCTCTACCTGGCCCACGGCCTCACCGTGAAGACGACCGCCGCGGTCGTCGGGACCGCGAGCGCGCTGGCGCTCACGGCGATCCTCGGCCTGGTCTTCGTCGAGATCGCGGAGCTGACCGGCTTCTCGTCTGAGGAGGCGAACCTCGCCCGCTTCGCCATCCAGGGCCTGGATCTCCGCGGGCTCGTCCTCGCGGGGCTCGTGATCGGGGCGCTCGGGGTGCTCGACGACGTGACCGTCAGCCAGGCCTCGACGGTCTTCGCCGTCCACGACGCGAACCCCGACCAGGGCTGGGGGGACGTGTTCCGCCGCGCGATGGCGGTCGGCCGCGACCACATCGCCTCCACGGTGAACACGCTCGTGCTCGCCTACGTCGGGGCGTCGATACCGCTCATCGTCCTCTTCACCTCCAGCGGGTCGCCCGTCGGCGAGATCGCGAACGCCGAGGTCGTCGCGGAGGAGATCGTGAAGACGCTCGTCGGCTCCATCGGGCTCATCTCGGCGGTGCCGCTGACGACCGCCCTCGCGACGAGCGTCGCGATCCGCCGCGAGGTGCGAACGCTCCCGCTCCCGCCGCACCTCCGCGAGGACGTCGACGAGGACGAGCTCACCGAGGAGGAGCTCGCCCATCGACGCTGGATCGCGTTCCTGCGCGAGGGCAGTGCCGACATCCCGCCCCGCCCGGACGAGATCACCGAGGCCGTCGAGCCCGACGGCTCCGGGCCCGCCTTGGGGGGCGACGACGAGGAGCCACCGCCGGCCGAGGAGTGATCCGACTTCCACGCCTCGGGTTGCGCAGTCGCAACTGCAGCCGTGAAGGTCGGCCTGCTCCCCTTCTGGTCCGGAGTCTCCCGCAGATCCCAAATCCGGCGTGGCACCGACAGGTGCGAGCCGAGGTTCGTCTCTCCCCGCAACGCATGCGTGACAAGAGCGTGGAAGGTCGGAGATGAAGCGGGAGGGCTGTTGTGAGGGAGCGCGGGGAAGGCGGCGCCGGTCGTGGGGATCCCTGGAAGGTCGGCGATGAAGGGGGAGGGCTGTTGTGAGGGTCCAGCGTCGGCGCAGCCGGGTCGGTGCGGGCCGAGGTTGATGGCTCTTGTAACGCATCCGTGACAAGAGCGTGGAAGGTCGGCAATGAAGGGGGAGGGTTGTTGTGAGGGCCCAGCGTCGGCGCAGCCGGGTCGGTGCGGGCCGAGGTTCATGGCTCTTGTAACGCATCCGTGACAAGAGCGTGGAACCTCTCTCGGCCGGACCGCTCGGCGCCCGAACCGGACCAGATCGGTTCTCCCGTCACGGCAATGACCAGGGCCGGACAGCGAGGGCTCGCTGGGCTCAGCTGGAGAGCCAGGTGAGGAGGGTGCGGACGGGGGCGCCGGTGCCGCCCTTGCGGATGTAGCCGTAGCGCTCCTCGGACCAGGCGAGCTCGGCGATGTCGAGATGCGCCCAGGGCATCCCGTCCGGGACGAACTCCTTGAGGAACAGCCCGCCGATGATCGTCCCGGCAACGCCGGGCTTGCCGATGTTCTTCATGTCCGCGACCTCGCTGTCGAAGTGGTCGCGGTAGTCGGCCGGGAGCGGCAGGCGCCACAGCCGCTCGCCGCTGCGCTCGGAGGCGGCGAGGAGCTCGTCGGCGAGGGCGTCGTCGTTCGCCATGAGCGCCGCGTACCGCGACCCGAGCGCGACCTTCACCGCCCCCGTGAGCGTGGCGAGGTCGACGAGCGCGTCCGGCTCCTTCTCCGCGGCGTGGTCGAGCGCGTCGGAGAGGACGAGCCGGCCCTCCGCGTCGGTGTTCATCACCTCCACGGTCTTGCCGTTGCGGGAGGTGAAGACGTCGCTGGGCCGCTGCGCGCTGCCCGACGGCATGTTCTCGGCGAGCGCCATCACTCCGGTGATCCGGACCGGGAGCTCGAGTTCGGCCGCGCCGCGCACGGTCGCGAGCACGGCAGCCGCCCCGCCCATGTCGAGCTTCATCGTCATCATGCTCGTGCTCGGCTTGATCGAGAGCCCGCCGGTGTCGAACGTGATGCCCTTGCCGACCAGGGCGACGTGCCGCTTCGCGCCCTTCGGGGCGTAGGTGAGCTCGACGAGCCGCGGCGGCGACTCGGAGCCGCGCCCGACCGCGATGATCCCGCCGTAGCCGCCCTCCTCCAGCGCCTTGTGGTCCAGGACCTTCACCTTGACGCCGGTCCCGCGGACCTCCCGGCGCGCCCGGTCCGCGAGCGCCGGCGGGCGCTTTGACGCGGGGGGCTCGTTCACGAGGTCGCGGGCGAGGGCTGTGGCCCGCGACGTGATCTCGCCGATCTCGACACCTGGGCGCAGGTCGGCCTGCTTCACGTCGCCGGCAGGGTGGAGGGTGACGTCGTCGAGGTGGTGGCGGACGCCGTCGGCGGACGACTTGTAGGCGGTGAAGCGGTACGCGCCGAGCGTGAGGCCCTCGACGAACGCCTGCGCCGCCACGTCCGGGGCGACGCCGCCGTCGTCCGCGTCTCCCGCGGCGATCGTGGCGGCATCCGCCGGGACCGTCGTGGCGAGCGA
>JBOHEE010000020.1:0-2209 GCA_050700895.1 Nitriliruptorales bacterium
GTGCACCACGAGCGCGTGCACGCTCAGCAGCGTCGCCTGGGCCCGCCGAGCCGCCTCAAGGCCGGGGAGGTCCGCCTCCGCGAGCTTCGCCCCCTCCGCCTCGAGGCGCTCGACCGCCTCCCTGCACCTCGTCGCGACCTCCGCGGCGACGCGACCCTCCCAGAACTGTCGGGGGAGGACGAGCTCGACGCCGTCGAGCTCGTGAGCGAGTCGGCCGAGCGCGGGCGTCGCCTTCCAGCCGTTGGGGACCGGGAGCGTCGAGGCGTCGTCGACGTCCGGTCCGACGATCGCATCGAGGAACACGGCCGCGTCGGCGACCGAGCCGGCGAGCGGCCCGACGCTGTCCTGGAGGTTCGACAGCGGCAGCACGCCCGTCCGCGGGACCGCGCCCCGCGTCGTCTTCACCCCCACGATCCCGCAGCACGAGGCGGGGATACGGACGCTGCCGCCGGTGTCGGTCCCGAGGGAGCCGAGCACGACGCCTGCTGCGACCGCCGCGGCGCTGCCGCTCGACGACCCGCCCGTCATCCGGCCGGGGGCCGCGGGGTTCTCGACGTCGCCGGTGTGGGGGTTCCTCCCCGTGACACCGAAGGCGATCTCGTGGCAGTTCGCCTTCCCGACCTGGATGGCGCCCTGCTCGGCGATGCGGGTGACCGCCACGGCGTCGCGCTCCGGGCGTGACCCGAGCGCGGGGTTGCCGTAGGTGGTGGGGAACCGGACCGTGTCGAAGAGGTCCTTGTGCGCGACGGGGACGCCCGCGAGTCGGGGCCGCTCACCGTCTGCGAGACGGCGCGCCAGCTCACGGAGCTGTTCGCCCACGCCGTCGGTGTCCACGGCGAGGAGCGAGCCGCGCGGCGCCCTTCCCAGCCGCTCGACGATGGCCTCCTCGAGCTCGCCGAGGTCGACCTCGCCGCGGTTGACGGCGGCAGCCAGGGCGCCGGCCCCCGAGTCGAAGACCGGGTCGAGCGCACTCACGGGATAGCCTCCCTGCAGCCCCCCGACACCGCTCGGAGGATCTCGACGCTGCGCACCCGAGGAGACTAACCGTGCGCTCGGGCCTCTCCGTTGTCGGTTTCGCAGCCGTGCTCGCGGCGTCCTGTGCCTCCTCCCCCGACGCCGTCGCCTGGAACGACCTCCACGTCGACGTCCCCGAGGGCTGGCACGTCTCGGAGAACGACCCCGGCAAGCTCAGCCTGGCCAACGCCCCGCTCGGCAGGGAGAGCTCGGCCGACGACCTGGAAGCAGCGATCTTCTTCACGGTCGAGGAGTCACCGAGCCTCGAGCCCTGGCGGGAGATCGTGGCGGAGCGTGACGGCGAGGTGGAGGAGGACACCGGTATCAACCTCGCTGGCGTCGACGCCGACCGCATCGTGTTCACCACCCCGGGGAACGGGACGCCGATGCGCGAGATGGTCGTCGTCGTGCCTGCCCGTGACCTCGTGATCCTGCTGCAGCCGGTCGTCCTGCGGGAGTCGACCGAAGGCCCCGCGATCTTCGACCGCTACCGCCCCGTGTTCGAGGACGTCCTCTCCTCCATCACGTGGCAGGGTCAGCAGCCGGTGGGCGCGTTCGCTCCCGTCCCTGTCACCGCCCGTCGGTAGAGTCCGGCGGAAACGTCCCACCCCTGGAGGTCCCCGTGCGCACCGCGGTCATCGGCGTCGGGCACGTCGGTCTCGTCACCGCCGCCTGCCTCGCCCGCTGGGGTCACGACGTCATCGGCATGGACGACGACGACCGGAAGGTCGCGACCCTGCGCGAAGGCGGCGTGCCGTTCCACGAGCCGGGTCTCGCGGAGCTCGTCAACGAGGGCACCGCGTCGGGCCGGTTGACCTTCACCGGCGACATCGAGGAGGCGCTCGAGGGCACCCGCGTCGCGTTCGTCTGCGTCGGCACGCCGTCGCTGCCGGGCGGTGCCCCGAACCTCGCCTACGTCGAGCGGGTCGGCCAGGTCGCCGGCGAGTTCGCGAAGGGCGACCTCGTGCTGGTGGAGAAGTCGACGGTGCCGGCGAACACCGGGATCCGCCTGCGTCAGGTCATCGCCCGGGAACAGGCCCGGACCGGCAACGAGGCCCACATCGACGTCGCCTCGAACCCCGAGTTCCTCCGTGAGGGGCAGGCGGTCGAGGACACCCTGCGACCCGACCGGGTCGTCGTGGGCGTCGCGTCCGAGATGGTCGCCGAGGCGCTCCGGGAGGTCTACGCGCCGGTG
>JBOHEE010000021.1:0-6057 GCA_050700895.1 Nitriliruptorales bacterium
GTTCGGTCTCGCCGCGGACCGGCTCGGCAGCTTCGCGAGGGCCGGCGCCGTCCTCTGGCTGCCGCTCGTGCCCCTCGCCGCCCTCTACTGGGCGCTGCCCGAGACGAGGACGTCCGAGCTCGAGGACCTCGACGAGCGGGCGGTGACGTCGGGCTGACGACCTGCCGCTCCGTCGACGGTCGGAGGGCACGGCTCGTCGATCAGGCTGCGGTGACGTGGTCTCGCAGCCAGAGGTCGATGCGCTCGCGATCGAGGTCACCGCGTTCGAGCGACCCGACGACGAAGGCGTAGGCGTCGGCGTCCTCCACGTCGAGGACGTACCCGTTCATGCGGAGGAACACGTCTGCCGCCGCGAACGCCGTGCGCTTGTTGGCGTCCACGAACGGGTGGTTCTGCACCAGGCTCTCGAACAGCGCGGCTGCCTCTTCGACGACATCGCGGTAGTAGCCGGTCTGCGGGCGGAACAGCGCCGACTCGAGCGCGCCACCGTCACGCACGCCCGCCGCGCCGCCGAACTCCTCGAGGAGCCGGTCATGGATCGCGAGCAGCTCGACGAGCGTCAGGTACTCGGGCACCGCTACTCGGCCAGACGCCGGTAGAGCTCTCGATGGCGTTCGACGGAGGCCTGCAGGTGGGCGAGCACCTGCTCGCGGGGCCGCTCGCCGCGCTTGCGTGCGACGTACTCACGCAGGGCCTCCTCGATGACGGCCTGCAGCTGCCGACCTTCCTCGTCGGCGATCGTGCGGACCGCCTGGAGGAGCTCGGGGGGCGCCTGCGAGGCGAACTTCTGGCGCTGCTCGGTCATGCTGCCAGTCTAGCTTGACACTTCATGAAATGCCTAGCGAGGAGCGTGCGCGGCACCGCTTGACAGGCCGCTCGAAGAGCGCTCGACGCTCCCGAGAGTCCGCACCCAGATCCCGATCCCCTGCCTCGACCCGGAGGCCACCTCTGGGCCCCGTGGAGAACGCGGAGGATGAGAACCCCGGCTGGTTCGACTCGGTAGCCGACGATGCAGGGCGTGCCGCTCACGGCCAGCTCGCGCGTTCCTGCCACGTCGACCGCACCTGGTCGTGTGGGACGCGGTCCACGTCGGGATCGTCGGCTTCGCGGAGGGCTTGCTCGACCTGCTCCCGGAACCAGGCGTCATGCTCGAGGGAGTTCCGCCAGCGCTCGACCGCGTCACGCATGAGGACGCGGAGCAGTTGCGCGGCGGTGCGCTCTTGGTCGCGGGCGACCTCCGAGAACGCTGACTTCAGCTCGTCGTCAACCCGGAACGTGAAGGTGCTGTCGCTCACGGAGACTCCATGTGTTACTGGAGACGTACAGGCTAACTAACGACAGAGGAAGGAGCGGGGAGGGTCAGACGCCGAGGTAGCGGTGCAGCGAGACGGTCTGCCGCGAGGTCCACGAGGCGTCGCCGGAGCGGGGAGGGTCAGACGCCGAGGTAGCGGTGCAGCTCCTCGCTGCCCTCGAGGTCGGCGGCGGGGGCCTCGTGACGGATCGCGCCCTTCTCGATGAGGAAGGCGCGGTCGGCGTGGCGCAGGGCGAAGCGGTGGTTCTGCTCGGCGAGCACCATCGTGAGGCCGCGCTCGCGCAGGGTCTCGAGCAGACGGCCGATCTCCTGGACGACCACCGGTGCGAGGCCCTCGGACGGCTCGTCGAGCAGCAGCACCCGCGGGTTGGCCACGAGGCCGCGGCCGACCGCGAGCATCTGCCGCTCGCCGCCGGAGAGGTTGCCGGCCATCGACGCGCGGAGGTCGTGGAGCTTCGGGAAGACGTCGTAGACGGCGGCGATCGTCCAGCGCTCGCCGTTCTCGCTCTGCCGGCTGCGGACGACCTCGAGGTTCTCCTCGACGGTGAGGTTGGGGAAGACCCGCGCGCCCGACGGCACGAGGCTCAGCCCGAGGCGGGCTCGCCGGTACGTCGACGCCCCGGTGAGGTCGTCGTCGCCGACACGGACGTGGCCGTCGCGGGTGCGGACGAGGCCCATCAGCGCCCCGAGCGTCGTCGTCTTGCCGGCGCCGTTGCGCCCGAGCAGGGCGACCAGCTCGCCCGCTTTCACCGCGACGCTGACGTCGTGGAGGACGTGGCTCGCTCCGTAGAAGCCGTTGAGGCCGCGCACCTCGAGCATCAGTCGTCGCTCCCCAGGTAGACGCGCCGCACGTCGGGGTCGGCGCGGACCTCGTCCGGGGTCCCCTCGGCGAGGGGCGCGCCCTGGTGCATGACGAGGACCCGCTCAGCGGTGCCGAAGACGACCTCCATGTCGTGCTCGCAGAAGAGCACAGTGAGGCGGCGCTCCGCGGCGATCTCGCGCACGAGCTCCATCGTCCGCCGGGTCTCCGCCGGCGCCATGCCCGCGGTCGGCTCGTCCAGCAAGAGCAGCTTCGGCTCGAGCGCGAGCGAGATCGCGAGCTCGAGCGCCCGCTGGTCGCCGTGGGAGAGGTTGCCGGCGCGCTCCGACTCGACGTGGCGCAGCCCGACCGCGTCGAGGATCTCGGCGACGTCGGCGCGGTGCATGCCCTCGACGCTGCCGAGGACACGCCGGCTCTCCCCGCTCCGGGCGACGATGCCGAGGCGCACGTTCTCGTGGACGGTCAGCCCGGGAAAGATGCTCGTGATCTGGAACGCGCGACCGATCCCGGCCCGGGCCACGTGGTGGGTCGGGCGGCCGGTGATGTCGTGCCCGTCGAAGAGGACGCTGCCACCGTCGGGCGGGAAATGACCGGTGATGAGGTTGAAGAGGGTGGTCTTGCCGGCGCCGTTCGGGCCGATGATCGCCCGGCGCTCGCCGGGCTGGACGTCGAGGTCGACGCCGTTCACCGCCCGCAGGCCGCCGAAGGTCTTGCGCAGGCCGCGGATCTCGAGCAGCGCCGGCATCAGCGCTCACCTCCCCGGGCGCCGACGAGGTCGCGGTCGCCCGCCGTGGGGGTCGCCCGCGGACGCAGCCGGGCGAGCGCCGCGCGAGACAGGCGCTGGACGCCCTCCACGATCCCGCCGGGCAGGAAGAGGATGATGAGGAGGATCACGAGTCCGAGCACCGCCTGCCAGTACTCGATGTTGCGCGTGATGTAGTCCCGCAGCAGGCCGAAGACGACCGCGCCGACGGTCGGCCCGGCGAAGCTCTGCAGCCCGCCGATCAGGGTCACGAAGATCGGCTCGGCCGACGTCGTCCAGTGCAGCAGCTCGGGGAAGGCCTGGCGGTCGAAGATCGCGTACATCGCCCCGGCCCAGCCGGCGAAGGCGCCGCCGAGCGTGAACGAGGCGAGCTCGTAGCGCTTCACCTTGATGCCGAGGAAGCCGGTGCGCTCGCGGTTCTCTCGGATCGCGCGGAGCGTCGCGCCGAACGGCGAGCGCAGGATCGCGGCCATCGCGACGAGCGCGACCGCCGCGAGGAGCAGCACGAAGTAGTAGCGGTTCGTCGTCGGGTCGAGCGCCGGCGGCAGCACGATGCCGTGGATGCCGTCGTCGCCCTTCGTCACCGACCGCCACTGGAACGCGACCAGGAAGACGAGCTGGCCGAGCCCGAGGGTGAGCAGCGCGAAGTAGAGGCGGGTCGCGCGCAGCGCCACGAGGCCGGTGAGGCAGGCGATGACGGCGACGGCGAACGGGGCGAGCAGCAGCCCGAGGATCGGCGACGCCTCGTAATGCAGGGCAAGGAGGGCGACGACGTAGGTGCCGGCCCCGTAGTAGGCGGCGTGGGCGAACGAGACCAGCCCGGTGTAGCCGAGGAGGATGTTGAACGACGTCGCGAAGACCGCCAGGACGAGGACGCTCATCAGCACGAAGAGCTGGCGTTCGTTCGCGACGACCGGGGCGAGCAGCGCAGCGAGGAGCGCGAGGGTCCAGGCGACCCGCGGGGCCGTGAGCTCGGGGCGCCTCATCGCTCCGCCAGCCCGAACAGCCCGTACGGCCGCCACACGAGCACCGCGACCATCACGAGGAAGACGAGGGCGAGCGCGGCCTCCGGCACGAAGAAGATCCCGAAGGCGAAGGTCACGCCGACGATGACCGCGCCGACCGCGGTGCCGAGGAGGCTCCCGAGCCCGCCGATGATCACGACCGCGAACGACTCGATGATGATGCTGACGTCCATGCCGAGCCGTGCGGTCGTCTGCGGCGCGGCCAGCACGCCGCCGAGGGCGGCGAGCGCCCCGCCGAGCGCGAAGATGACGGTGAACAGCAGCGGCACGTTCACGCCGACCATCCGCAGCATCTCGGGGTCGGAGACCGCCGCGCGGATGTCGCGGCCGAGTCCGGTCCGCGTCATCAGCAGCCAGAGCCCGGCGGCGAGCGCGATCGCGACCGCGATCAGGAACAGGCTGTAGCGCGGGAAGATCACCCCGAACAGGTCGGCCGGCCCGCCGACCAGGTCGGGCTGCGCCACCCGCCGCGGCTGCTCGCCCCAGAAGAACTGGACGATGTCGGCGAACACGAGCAGGAGCGCGAAGGTCGCGAGCAGCTGGAGGAGGTGCTCGGCGCCGTAGAGGCGCCGGAGGGTCCCGATCTCGACCCCCGCCGCGACCGCCCCGACCACGATCGCCGCGACGACGACCGCGGCGACGAACCCGGCGGTGCCGCCGATCAGCTCCGCGACCGTCACCGAGAGGAACGCCCCGAGCATGTAGAAGGAGCCGTGGGCGATGTTGACCACGCGCATCGCCCCGAACACGAGCGAGAGACCCGAGGCGACGATGAAGAGGATCGCCGCGCGCGACAGGCCGGTCATGAGCTGGAGGAAGAACGCGTCCAAGCTCACGGGGCTCCTCGTTCGCTCTGGTACGGGCCAACCGGCGCCGAGCAGCTCGGCGCCGGTTGTGGCCCAGGGGGGTCGGGTCAGCCGCCGCGCGCCTCGAGCACCTGCTCCTCCGACAGCCAGATGTCCTCAGCGGGGACCTCGACGATGTCGGCGTAGACATAGAAGCCGAGATCCTCGTCGAGCTGCAGGAGGCCGACGTACGAGGCGACCGCCGCCTGGTGGTCGACTTCGCGGATGTGGGTGTCGCCGCGGAGCGAGGTGAACTCGAAGCCGCCGACCGCGTCCGCGAACGCGTCGGCGTCCACGGTCCCGGTGTCCTCGACGACCTGCGCCCACAGCTTCACCGCGTCGTAGGCCATGCACGCCCAGTCCGAGGGGACCTCGCCGAAGCGTGCGTCGTAGGTCTCGACGAACGACGCCATCTGCGGCGTGTCGATCGTGAAGGGGCAGCGCGAGTACGCGCGGATCCCGCTCAGGTCGATCGAGTCGCCGAGCTCCTGGAGCGCGTCGGTCTCGTACAGCGCGGTGAAGTACACCTGGTCGAAGAAGCCGAGGTTCGCCGCCTGCTGGCTGAAGGTGACGAGGTCGCCGGCGAACAGCGGCGAGTACACCGCGTCGGGCCCGGCGGACAGGATCGCGCTGATGAACGGCTGGAAGTCCGACTCGCCGAGCTCCGGCCACTGCTGGGCCACGAACTCGACCGAATCGGACTCGGCCTCCATCGTGTTCACGAACGTGCCGGTCTGGGCTTGGCCGAACTCGTAGTTCGGGGCGATCGTCGCCCACGTCTGGTGCTCGCTCTGGGCGAGGTCGATCGCCTGGGCCCGCGCCTCCATACCGGTGTTCGGCACCACCGACACGAAGTACTCGTGGAACGCGGTGGTGGTCAGCGCCTCGGTGTTCGAGGTGTGGGCGATGAAGGGGACCTTGCGCTCCTTCGCGACCTCGGTGATCGCGAGGGCGACTCCCGACGACACCGGCCCGAGCAGGACGCTGACCCCGTCGCCGATGATGAGGTCGCGGGCGAGCTGCGAGCCGACCTCCGGCTTCGCCTGGTCGTCCTGGACGATGAGCTCGACCGGGCGTCCGAGGACGCCGCCGGCCTCGTTCAGCTCGTCGACCGCGAGCTGGGCGCCGTTCCGGTTCGCCTCGCCGAAGATCGCGATCGACCCGGAGAGGGTCGTCGCCATGCCGATCTTGATCGGCTCTCCCTCGGCGGGAGCGGCGTCCTCCCCTGCGTCGCCGGCGTCCGCCGTGTCGTCGGTTGCGGCGGCCTGCCCGCCGTCCTCGACACCGCCCCC
>JBOHEE010000022.1:0-1845 GCA_050700895.1 Nitriliruptorales bacterium
GACGTGCCGACCCGGTTCGTGCTGTGCCGTGACGACCGCTTCTTTCCGGTGCAGTTCCAGCGCCGCGTCGTGTCGGAACGCCTGGGGATCATTCCCGACGAGATGGACGGTGGCCACCTGCCTGCTCTCTCCCGCCCCGACGAGCTCGTGCAGCGGCTGGAGGACTATCGCGCTCAGATGTGATGGTCGTCCGTCACCACCGAGCCTTCACGACTCGGCACCGGGAACCACCCGCTCGGCCACGCATGGCCACCGAACGTGCCCGATCGGTGTGGCGAGGGAGGCGTTGAAAATGGCTTGCCCTCGCAGGCCGACCCAGCTGGACTGCTCTCGTCTCGGTATCCGAGGGAGCCCGGTAGGAGGTGGTGCGTCGTGAGTACACCCATGGTGTTCCTCCTGTCGCGCCGCCGCCCCTCGGTTGACGTCCTGCGGCCCTAGCCCTCCGGCCCCCGGGTCTCGTCCTCCGCAGCCTGCGGCGCGACGCAGCGTCCCTGTCGCAACGCTTCTCGGAGGTCCACCTTTGTCGCGTGATCAGCGCAACCGGGCTCGGCGTGTGCGCCGCTCGCCCGGCTCGTTCCGCTGCCGGAACTGCGGGCTCGACGTTCCCGTGGATGCCCCCGGCACGGCCCATCGCAACCACTGCCCGAGTTGCCTCTGGAGCAGGCACCTCGACCAGACGCCCGGCGATCGCCGGGCCGAATGCGGTTCCTCGATGGAGCCCATCGCCGTCCACGTCCGGCCCGACGGCGAGTGGGCGCTCGTCCACCGCGCCGGCCGGCAGCAGGAGGGGCCCGCCCGTACCCTCCAGCTGCCGCCGGCACTCGCCGCTGCTGGGAGCTTTCGCGCGGCGTCGAAGCACCACGTTACGCACCGAGAACGACGGGCGAATCCGTAGCGGCTACGTATTAATCTCGCTACGTGGTCATTCGCTGGCCGCTGGTCGGACGGGACCAGGAGCTTGCGGACCTCGTGCAGGTCTTGGGCTCTCATGGGGGACCGAAGGGTGTCGCGGTGTTCGGAGACGCCGGGGTCGGCAAGACGCGCCTCGTCGCCGAGGCGATCGATGCCTGCCGCGCCGAAGGGATGGCTGCCGAGTGGGTGCGCGCGACCGAGGCGGCACGGGAGATCCCGCTCGGCTCGTTCACCCATCTGCTCGCCCCGGGCGACGAGCCCCACCAGCGCGACGATCTGCTCCACCTGGCGCTCGCCCGGCTGCGGTCGCGGGCCGATGGTCAACACTTCCTTCTCGCGGTCGACGACGCCCATCTCCTGGACGACGCGTCGGTCGCGTTGCTGCACCTGGCGGTGACGCAGTCGCCGATCCGCGTGCTCGCCAGCGTCCGGACCGGCGTGCCATTGCCATCCGGTCTCGTCGAACTGTGGAAGGACGAACTACTGGCGCGCCTCGACGTGCGACCGCTGACCCGCGCCGCCACCGAAGAGCTCGCCCTCACGGCCCTGGGCGACGCCGTCCCGGCCTCGCTGCTCGATCGAATCTGGCAGCTCAGCCGCGGCAACCCGCTGTTCGTGAGAGAGCTCGTCACCGTCGCCGTCGAACGCCGCGAGGACGGGACCGGTGGGCAGATCGTCCTCCCCGCCACCGGGATGGGGGAGCGGCTGCGGGAGCTGGTCGAGCAGCGACTGCGGCTGCTCGGTCCCGACCGGCGCGCGGCTCTGGAGACGGTCGCCGTGGGCGAGCAGGTGCCGCTCGAGGCCGCCGAGCGCATCACCGGACGGGGCGACATCGAGGCACTGGAGCGGCGGGGGTTGTTCGAGGACATCGACGCGGGGCCGGGCGGCGCAACGGTGCAGGTGGCCCACCCGATGTACCGCGAGGTCCTGGCC
>JBOHEE010000023.1:0-3341 GCA_050700895.1 Nitriliruptorales bacterium
CGCTTCCAGGCGTGGCTGCGTCACCTGTGGGGGACGAGATGACGGAACCTTTGCTTCCAGGCGGGGCTGCGCTCGGTGCCGGGAGGTCGAGGACGGCGAGGACGTCCTCGCCCGTGGTGAGGCCGACGATGGGCGAGGAGGGTGCCAGCCCCAACGCGACCACGCCGGCGAGCTTCCCACCGACGTAGACCGGTGAGCCGCTCATCCCGGCCCAGCCGCTGCCGACCCCGCTGACGGCGCTCCCCGAGAGCTCGGCGACGATCATGTCGCGGCCGGGGGCGATCGCGTCCGGCAGGACGCCGAGGATCGTCGCGGTGAACGTCTGCGGGGTCGTGCCCCGCACGACCGTGTAGCCGGTCCCGGTCTGGCCGGCGGAGATGCTGCTCGTGGGGTAGGCGGTCGCGCAGGTCGCCCCGCCGCCGTGGCTCGCGCTCGCGGGTGGCGCGGCCAGCCCGGTCGCGAGCAGCGCGACGACCAGCGCGGACCCGATCCCCCGTCTCCCCCTGCTCATGGAGTGCCTGTCGCTCTTGCGGGTCCGTCGCAGCCCCTGAGAAACACGGACGGTAACACCACGACTACCCCTCGCGAGGGCGTTCCTCACTTTGCTCCCGTCGACGATGTCCGGATTCGCCCTCAAGTCCAGGGATCGAACGGCCGATGTACCAACGGACAGAGGGAATGGACGGGGTCGGCTGGGACCCGGGGGAGTCGAGGGGATGTTCGGCACACGGAAGCTGAGCGCGACCGTCGGCGTCGCGCTCGTCGTCGCGACCCTGCCGCTGGGACGGGCCACCGGGGACCGTCCAACCGATGCCTGGGATGCGCGCGAGCCCCGGGCGGCCAGCCCCGCCGGCGATGCCCCTGCACGCCCGGCCAGCTCTGACGAGATCCGCGATCCGCGCGCGGCGGTCGGCGCCGGGCGGTTCAGCGACGACGACCGCTCCGCCCACCAGGGCTACATCGAGGCGATCGCCGGCGCCGGCATCACCACCGGGTGCAACCCGCCGACGAACGACCGCTTCTGCCCCGCCGATCCGATCACCCGCGGGCAGATGGCGGCCTTCCTCGTCCGCGCGCTCGACCTGCCCGACGCGCCCCCTGCGGGCTTCGCCGACGTGCCGCCGGGGACGCTCTACGACGACGAGATCAACGCGGTCGCCGCCGCTGGCATCACCAGCGGCTGCGGGCCGAACCGCTTCTGCCCGTTCGAGGCGGTCACCCGGGCGCAGATGGCCGGCCTCCTCGTGGCCGCCTTCGACCTCGAGGACGGCGCCGGGTCGGACCGCTTCCGCGACGACGACAGCTCGGTCCTCGAGGACCAGATCGACCGGCTCGCCACCGCTGGGATCACCGGGGGCTGCGACGGATCTGGGGTCCGCTACTGCCCGCAGGCACGGGTCCCGCGCGAGCAGATGGCGACCTTCCTCGGCCGCGCCCTCGGGCTCGAGCCCGTCGACGTCGAGCCCCCGCCCCAACCGGCGCCGGCGCCCAACGTCGAGACGTCGCAGGACCCGTCCGAGGATCCCCACGGCCTCGTCCACCGGCCCGCCTCCGGGCGCACCTACACCCTCGGGACCGACCAATGGCAGGTCTGGGTGTGCGAGGTCCCCAAGAACACCTCCGACGCCTACTACAGCGGGTTCTCCGCCCGCGCGAGCGTGGACCCGGGCCGCACCGCGTCCCTCCTGAACGAGCACGTGGCCGCGTACTACGCCTGGGCGTCGGACGGTGCCTACAAGCCCGTGTTCAACGCCGGCGGCAGGTTCAAGGTCGGCAACGCCGTGATTGACGTCCGCGCCGCCTGCGAGGCGGGCGGCGAAGAGCGGGCCGCAGGGGCGGAGGCGGTCCTCGTCGTCGAGAACGTCACGCACGCGAACGGCTACGGCGGCCCCGGCTACCAGTGCTCGCAGCGCGACTGCGTCCCGGCGACGGCGCTGCCGCAGAACGGGCGCTCGGCGACCGTCGGGGCGTGCGCGGTCATCACCTGCTCCGGCTGGGGCGCCCCCGTCGTCGCGACGGTCGTCCACGAGGTCGGCCACACGCTGTCCTTCCCGCACAGCTACGCCGCCGAGGGTGGCGGCAGCCGGTACGACGAGTACGACAACCCCTCGGACATGATGAGCGGGCACGTGCACACCGTCGTCGACGGGGTGCGCATGCCGCTCGGCACGGTCGCGTTCAACCAGTACGCGGCGGGGTGGATGCCAGCCGGACGCGCCGCGGTCCACGGGGGCGGCACCCGCGAGTACCGGATGGGCCCGTTCGGCACCGCCGCGACCCAACTCGTCGTCGTGCCGTCGAGCGATCCGCAGGCGTTCACCGCCCTCGACGTGCGCACGCGCCGGGCCTACGACAAGGGCCTCGTCCGCGAGGGCGTCAGCGTGCACCGGATCGACCAGCGCGTCGGCGCCTGCGCCGGCGGCTACCACGACGGCTGCGGCGGGATCGAGCGCCGTCAGCGGCAGCTCCCGGCACGTGGTGGGTCGTGGGACCATGTCATCCAGGTCGGCGACTCGATCGACCTCGGCGGGGTCCGCCTCTCCGTCCTGGCTCGCGACGGCGCCGCCTTCACGATCCGGCTCTCCGGGAGCGAGGCGGCCTTCGGTGTCACCCCCGCCAGCGGCGTAAGCGGGTCCAGCACCCCCTCCTGACCGCTCGTCAACCCTGACGGCTTGTCAACCTCGTCAAACGGATATACTCGACGGAGGCTGACGAACGGTACGGCATGGAGGGCTCGACCATCGTGGAGCGCTATGCGAGCGCCTCTGCGGAAACCCGCTACCTCGTGGATCGTCTCCTCGCCGCAGACGCCGACGACCGGGCATGGGCGCGACAGCTCGGCCCCGTCTATCGCCAGGCCGACGTGGCGCGACTCCTGAGAAAATCGAAGCAGGCGGTCTCCAGCGATCCCCATCTCATCAAGCTCGAGATGCGACGTGGCGACGTCGGCTATCCCGTGTTCCAGTTCGATGGGCCACGCCTGCTGGCTGGCATCAGAGAGGTAGGCGGCATCCTGCGACCCGCGGTCGAGACGGAGTGGACGGTCGCCTCGTGGCTCACGTCCCCGCAGCCGGACCTGAACGGCCGTCGACCGCTGAATCTGCTGCGCGAACGGCAGATGGAGGAGGTCCTCGCGGCGGCACGACGTGCCGCGCGGAGCCTGGCGGCATGACGCCCCTGGCTGACCCGCCCATCGACGCCGGCAGCCTGGCGGCATGACGCCCCTGGCTGACCCGCCCATCGACGCCGGCAGCCTGGCGGCATGACGCCCCTGGCTGAGCCGCCCATCGACGCCGGCAGCCTGGCGGCACTCCCGACCCAGCCGGTGCGCGGACGGATCC
>JBOHEE010000024.1:0-34431 GCA_050700895.1 Nitriliruptorales bacterium
GTCGGGCTGCGGCAAGTCGACTACCGCGCGGGCGATCACGCGCCTGCTCGACCCCACCGACGGCCAGATCGTCTTCAAGGGCCATGACATCACGGCCATGAGTCGGCGCCACCTGCGTCCGTTCCGCCGTGAGATGCAGATCATCTTCCAGGACCCCTACGCGTCGCTGAACCCCCGGATGACGGTCCGCGAGATCATCGCCGAGCCCCTGCGCATCCACGGCCGCTACCGAGAGGGCGGCAGGGAGCGGGTCACCGAGCTCCTCGAGCTCGTCGGGCTGAGCAAGGAGCACGGAAACCGCTTCCCGCACGAGTTCTCGGGCGGGCAGCGCCAGCGCATCGGGGTCGCGCGGGCGCTCGCGCTCAACCCCCAGCTCCTCGTCCTCGACGAGCCGGTGTCGGCGCTCGACGTGTCGATCCAGGCGCAGGTCATCAACCTGCTCGAGGAGATCCAGGACGAGCTCGGCCTCGCCTACCTCTTCATCGCCCACGACCTGTCGGTCGTGCGCCACATCTGCGATCGCGTCGCGGTGATGTACCTCGGCAAGATCGCCGAGATCGGGGAGCGGCGCCAGATCTACCGCGAGCCGATCCACCCCTACACCCAGGCGCTGCTGTCGGCGGTGCCGGTCCCGGACCCGAGCGTCCGCGGCAAGCGAGAGCGCATCGTGCTGCAGGGCGACGTACCCAACCCCTCGGCGCCGCCGTCCGGCTGCAACTTCCGCACGCGGTGCTGGAAGGCGGAGGAGGTGTGCGCGGAGGAGGACCCGACGCTGATCGACCGGTTCGGCCACGGACACCCCGGCGCCTGCCACTTCGCCGAGAAGCGCAACGTCCTCGCCGGCATCGAGGCCTGACCCCGCCCGGCGCTAGGGTCGCCGCCCAGTCGAGCGGAGGGGTCCCACGGTGGCGGACCGGGCGCCGATCATGGCCGGCAACTGGAAGATGCACAAGGACCACCTCGAGGCCATCCAGCTCGTCCAGAAGCTCGCCTACCACCTCGACGAGGGCGACTACGACGGCCAGGACGTCGTCGTCTGCCCGCCCTTCACCGCCCTGCGCGCCATCCAGAACGTCATCGCGTCCGACGACCTCGCCATCCAGCTCGGGGCGCAGGACTGCCACTGGGAGGAGGAGGGCGCCTACACCGGCGAGGTGTCGCCGCGGATGCTCGCCCGACTCGAGGTCCGCTACGTGATCTGCGGCCACTCCGAGCGCCGCCACCTGTTCGGCGAGGACGACGAGACCGTGAACCGCAAGGCGAGGGCGGTGATCAAGGCCGGCATGCTCCCGATCGTGTGCGTCGGGGAGACCGAGCAGCAGCGCGCTGCGGGGGAGGCGCGGGAGGTCGTCGTGGCGCAGCTCCGCGGCAGCCTGGCGGGGATCGGCAGCGACGCCGCGGACGGGATGGTGATCGCCTACGAGCCGGTCTGGGCGATCGGCACCGGACGGACCGCGACGCCGGACGACGCGCAGGAGATGTGCGCGGCGGCGCGGGAGACCCTGTCCGAGCTGTACGACGACGACGTCGCGGCGCGGACCCGCATCCAGTACGGCGGCAGCGTCAAGCCGGGCAACGTGCGCGACCTCATGGGGGAGGCCGACATCGACGGGGCGCTCGTCGGCGGGGCGAGCCTCTCGGCGGACGACTTCGCCCTGATCGTCGGCCACCGACGTCCCTAGACCGGTCCGCCGGACCAGCGGGCCGGTTACACTCCGGTGGGGCGCGGCCCTCGCGGAAGGTGGTGCGTGGATGGCAAGAAGATCGGATCCCCTGGAGGATCTCCTCGGCCCGCTCGAGCAGGAGGTGATGGAGGTCGTCTGGGACCTGGACGACGCGACTGTGCGCGACGTGCACGACCGCTTGGCGGCGCGCCGGAAGATCGCCTACACGACCGTCATGACCACCATGACGCGGCTCGCCACGAAGGGTTACCTGCGTCGGGACACCGACGCGCTCGCGCACCGCTACCGCCCGGCGGTCAGCCGCGCGGACTACGCGCGTTCGACGGTCGCCAACGTGATGGGCTGGCTCGTGGACCGCTACCCAGAGCCTGCGGTCTCCTACCTCTCCGAGGTCGTGGGCGATGTCGACGGGGAGACACTCGCGCGGCTGCGTGACGCGGTCGCGCGACGGCGCAACGAGGAGCGTTGACGGCAATGCCGGACGTCTTCGGCGTCCTCTTCAGCCTGCCCACCGAGTCGGTGGCCGTGCGGGCGACCGTCGCGTCGCTCGCCGCTGTCGTCGCGGTCAGCCTGCTGCTGCGGTCCTTCCTGCGCGTGCCGCGCGTGCGCTCGCTCGCGGTCGTCGTGCCGGTCGCGGCCCTGCTCGGCGCCGTGGTCGTGTCGTGGAGCGAGCTCCTCCTCCCGACCCTCATGACGATGAGCGAGGCCGATGACGCGCTCGGTCCCTTCCTCTTCGGCGGCACGTACGTCAGCTTCGCCCCGGTCGCCTGGCCGCTCATCGGCCTCTGGGCGACGATCACGAGCCTGCGCGTCCTGCGCAGGCTCGTTTCAGTCCGGCGGCTGCAGCGTGTCGCGGCCGCCCCCTCCGCCGAGCGTGACCCACACCTCGAGCGGGTGACGCGGCTCGTCGCCGCCCGCCTCCACGTCCCCGCACCCCGCGTCGTCGTCGTGGAGGGCTGTCCCGGCGCCGCAGCGCTCGTCGGCATACGGCGGCCGACCGTCATCGTGGACTCCACGATGCTCGCTGAGCTCGACGACGAAGAGCTCGAGGGACTCATCGCCCACGAGCTCGCCCACCTCCATCGTCGGGACAACCTGCTCGCGCTGGCCATCGGCGTCGTGCGGGACCTCTTCTTCTTCGTCCCGGGAGGCCGCTGGGTCTTCCGTCGTCTCTGCCAGGAGCGCGAACTCGCCGCCGACCAGCTGGCGATCACGGCAACCCGGCGACCGGGCGCCCTGGCGAGCGGGCTCGTCAAGGCGATCGACGCGCACGAGCCCACCGTCCTCTGCGCCGGGTTCGCCGCCCCCGCTTCCGTGGTCGTCCGGGTCGAGCGGCTCGTGACCGACGGCCCGCGGCTGACCGCGATGCGCACCGTCGCCGAGAGCGCCCTGGTCGCGCTCGCGCTGACCGGGGCCGTCCTCGCCGCGGTGCGGCTCCCCGCGACGGCCACGACCTTCGCGACGTCGGAGGGCCTCGGCCGCGACGCCCTCGCCGTCCTCATGACCTGGAGCGCGGCCCCGGCCGCCGAGGCCCTCGAGGTCGACGCCACCGTCTTCGACGTCTGGCGGCGCAGCGAGGCGTACACGCCCGACCGCCCCGCACACGCGCTCGAGACCCTCCAGGACGGCCAGGAGTTCCATCCGGCCTTCCTCCGCGGCGAGAAGGTCATGGCCGCCGTTCCGCGCGTCTCCACCGTCCACTCCTCGCCAGAGGTCCGGGTCCAGCGCAACGAGGACCTCGTGAAGCGCTGGCGGGCGACCCCGGTCGTCGCGGCGGAGGACGGTGTCGGCGTCTACTGGCTCCATCAACTCGAACGGCCGCACTGAGGTACCCTCACCGGACACGTCTCCCGCGTCCCGGAGCAGCCCGCCTGTGGTCCTGAACGTGATCCTCATCGCCCTCCACGTGCTCTTCTCGATGGTGATGGTCGGGTTCATCCTCATGCACCGGGGGACCGGGGGTGGGCTGTCGGACATGTTCGGCGGCGGGGCGTCCGGGCTGCACGGATCGGCGATCGTGGAGAAGAACCTCGATCGCCTCACCGTCTTCACGGCGCTCGGCTTCACCGTGACGACGATCGCCCTCGGACTTCGCTTCTCCTGACGGAGACGCCACTGAGCACGCGGCGACCGCACCCGGGACCCCTGCGACGCCACCTGCCGCTGCTCGCCGTCCTCGCGCTCGTCGCAAGCGCATGCTCGTTCGTGGCACCGGACGACCCCGCGGACGCCGCCGGCGGCAGCGACGCCGATCCGCCTCCGGTGACGCTCCCCGACCCCGACACCCGTGGGGGAGTTCTCTACGCCTACCTGGAGGAGCCTGCGAGCATCGATCCCGCCGGTGCGAGCAGCCCCGACGAGTTCGCGCTCGTCGACCACGTCTTCGACTCGCTCACGCGGGTCGGCGCCTCGGGCGAGGTCCTGCCGGCTGCGGCCGAGAGCTGGGAGCCGAGCGCTGACCTCACCTCGTTCAAGTTCCGCCTGCGCGCGGACGGGACGTTCCACGACGGTTCGGCGGTCGAGGCCCAGGACTTCGTTCGCGCCTGGCGGCGGCTGGTCGAAGGAGCCGACGGGGCCGTGTCACCGTCGGCCTACCTGCTCGACGTCGTGGAGGGAAGGCAGCGGTCACGCGGAGGAGGCATCCTCAGCGGGGTCGTCGCCGAGGACGACCGCACGCTGCGCGTCGACCTCGCGATGCCCTTCGCGGAGTTCCCCGTCGTCGCGGCACACCCGGCCCTCGGGCCGGTCCCCCCGTCGGTGAACTTCCCGAGCTGGCGCGAGCGGCCGGTCGGCAACGGGCCCTTCGCGATGGCCGAGCCCTGGCAGCACGGTCGGTTCATCCGCCTCGAGGCGGTCGCCGAGGGCAAGGACGAGCCGACGCTCGAGCAGATCGTCTACCGCATCTACGAGGGGGAGGATGCAGAAGCGGCCGGGTACGACGACTTCACGCGCGGGAACCTCGACGTCGCACCCGTGCCGGAGGACATCCTGCCGCTTCTCGAGCGCGACGGCTCGGACGCCTACGCCGGGCCGGGCGTGATCGACGGGCCGCGTGCGGTGATCGCCGTGTACGCGTTCAACACCGAGCTCCCCCCCTTCGACGATCCGCGGGTCCGGCAGGCCATCTCGCTCCTGATCGACGCCCGGTCGTTCCCCGACCTGCCTCCTGAGGGAACCCGCGTCGCCGCGCGCTCGGTGGTCCCGCCCGGCTTCGGCGGCTACGAACCTCCGTTCTGCGACTTCTGCCGCCGCGACCCGACACGCGCCGAGGCGCTCCTCGCGGAGCTGGAGGAGCCGCTCGAGCCGATCGAGCTCGCGTTCTACGACCACCCCGACCACCGCCCCGTCGCGGAGCAGGCCCAGCAGTCGGTGAACGAGGTGCTCGGTCCGGATGCGCTCCAGCTGCGACCGCTCTCACGGTCGGTCTGGATGGCCGCCCTGCGCGAGGGCGAGCTCGGCTTCTTCCTCTCCGGATGGGTCGGGGAGTACCCGAGCCCCGACGCGTTCCTGTACCCGCTGCTCCACCCGTCCTTCATCGGGCAGGGCAACCCCAGCCGCTACGCGTCCGAGGACGTGACCCTGCTCCTCGACGAGGCGCGGGCGACCGCCGACGACCTGGCGCGCGAGCGCCTCTACCGCCAGGCGGAGGCCCGTGCGCTCGCCGACGCGGTCATCGTGCCCCTCTTCTTCTACCGGCACGCGGTCGTGGTCGCGGAGCGCGTGCAGGGCTATCGCATCGGCCCGACCGGCCTCGTGGACCTCACCCAGGTCTCACTCGTCGAGCCGTGATCCCGCCGAGGATCGCCGTGGGGCCGCTCCTGTCGGCCGCGGTGGTGCTCGTCCTGGTGACGCCGCCTCCCCGCGCCCTGCCCGCTGAGCAGGAAGCGGGGACGCCGCTCGCACAGACGGGGGACGGTCCCGAGACGGTGCGCATCGCGTATCCGGACGAGCCGGACTCGTGGTTCCCGCACGACGCCGGGGAGGCGGCCGGGATGGACCTCTCGGCGCTCTGGGGGCTGCCGCTGTACCGGATCGACGCGCACGGTCAGCTGCGGCCGGCCCTCGCGGAGCGGGCGGACATCGTGCCGGGGGAGTCCGACGAGGCCTGGACCGTCCAGGTGACCCTGCGCGCCGGGTCGTGGAGCGACGGGACCCCGGTAACCGCCGCCGACGTCGTCGCGACCCTGGACGCCATGCGGGCGGCCGGGCTCGACGTCGGACCGCTCACGACCGCCGTGGCGGCCGACCCTCGGACGGTGGCGCTGCGGTTCGCGCGCCCGTACGCCCGCTGGCCCTACCTCCTGGCCGGCGGCAGCTCTGTGCTCCCTGCACACGTCATCGAGGGGGCCGGCCTGGGGGCGTATCGCGAGGCGGTCCCCGTGAGCGGCGGGCCATACCGGCTCGAGTCGTGGGAGCCGGGGCTGCGGGCGACTTTCGTCGCGGCGGACGGGAGCCCGCAGGGGACGCCGCTCATCCCGACGATCGAGGTGTGGTTCGTCCATGGGTTCGAGACCGCGCTCGGACTTCTCGCCGCGGGTCGCATCGACGTCGTCACGGGGTACCTGGCAGTCGACCCGGGCCCGCGCGTGGCGGAGGTCGACGACGTCGAGGTCGCCGCTCCGCTCGGCGGGACCTGGGGGCTGCTCGCCTGGGCGGATCTACCCGAGGACGTCCGCCGCGCGGCAAGCGACGCGGTCGACGTGGAAGCTCTCGTCGAGGCCCTGTTCGACGGGATCGCCGAGCCGGCGACCTCGACCGTCCCGGGAGTGGACGGGCCCTGGGACCCCGCCGGGGGAGTCCCCGGAGTCGCGCTGCGCACGGTCGAGCTCACCCTCGCGGTACCCCGTGGTCAGGAGGCGACCGCGGTGCTCGGACGCGCGCTCGACCGTCAGCTGCGGTCCGCAGGTGGACGGGTCACCCTCGTCACGGCGGAGGACGTGGACGACGTGGACGACGCCGAGGCGCGCCTCGTCGTCCGTCGCGACGTCCCATGGCCGTCCCTCGTGGGGCGCGGCACCGACGACGCCGTGGGGCTCGCGGCGCGGCTCGAGGCTGCGGACGCGGCCCCGACACCGACGGCGGGCGCCGTACTCGCCGCCCAGCTCGCGCTCTACCGGGCGGCGGCAGAGGCGCCCCTCCTGCGCATCGGGGTGACGACCGTGTGGCGACAAGGTCTCGACGGGGTCGCACCGTCGTCGTGGCCTGGGGTCGCCCTCTGGAACGCGCCGACCTGGCATTGGGAACCGGCGGACTGAGCCGGGTCGTGGTGCGTGCCTACGGCGCCCCGGGTACGCTACGGGTCCCGCCGCGTCCGGCGGGGTCTTTGCGAGAGTGGCGGAATCAGGCAGACGCGCACGGTTGAGGGCCGTGTCCCCGCAAGGGGGTGGGGGTTCAAGTCCCCCCTCTCGCACCACCTCTGACCTGCGGAAACGCCGAGAGCGATCCGCAGGCCACTTCTTGAACCCAAGCAGTTCACCTCGATCCGCTACGGCGAACGGCTCGCCGAGCTCGGCGCTGTACCGTCGATCGGATCGGTCGGGGACAGCTGCGACAACGCTCTGGCCGAGGCGACAAACAGCCTCTAGAGCCCCACCACGTCGACCAGCTTCTCTCAGCGATCGCAGTGTTGGCCAACCCCTCAGCAGCCAGCAGCAGCGCACGGGCCCGCACCACCTCACGATGCGTCGCCGTGGTGGACTCGGCCAGAGCCTGCAGGATCTCCTGCTGGCTCTCGGACACGGGCAGAGGCGGGGTGGGAGGTCGCATACCGCACCCTACCCACAATCTCTTGCTATTTACGAGACACCACACTGGAGGGCACGCCCTCCGACAAGGACCGTGAGTGCCGCGGCGTAGACCTTGTCTTGTGGCAGGCCGACAAGCAGGATCTGACCGGCAACGGTCAGGTGGCCGCGCCACCGCCCGGCCGGTCCCTGCTCGGCTGCCACCTCAGCAGGTAGCTCTCGGCCTTGTCGAGCAGCAGGTTGGCGACCATGACGATGAACATGACCACGGCGATGCCCGCCAGGGTCCCGGTGGTGCTGAACAGCTGGGTGCTCTGCATGATCCGGAACCCGAGCCCGGCCGTCGAGGCGATGAACTCCCCGACGATCGCGGCGACGAGCGCGTAGGGAATCGCGATGCGCAGGCCCGCGATGATCCACGGCGAGGAGGCGGGCAGCACGACCTTGCGCATGATCGTCGGCCGGCTCGCGTTCAGCATCCGCGCGACGTTGACGAGGTTGCCGTCGACCTGGCGTACCCCTGTGAAGGTGTTGAAGAAGGTGAGGAAGAAGGTCATGAGGGCGGCGAGCATGATCTTCGAGGTAACACCGATCCCGAACCACACGATGAACAGCGGCGCGAGGGCGATCCGGGGGATCCCGTAGACCGCGAGGATGTAGGGGTTGAGGACTCGGGCCAGCATGTCCAGCTCGGCGATCACGAACCCGAGGACGACGCCGATAGCAGCACCGAAGAGGTAACCGAGGAAGGCGGACCGGAGGGTGATGCTGACGTCGGTGAACAGCTGGCCCGAGGCCGCGGATTCCCACAGTCGCGCCGCGATCGCGCTGGGCTTGGGGAACCAGAAGGAGTCGTACAGGCGGCCGCTCGTGAGCTCCCAGATGACCACGACCGCGACCCCGAATCCGATTCGCAGCAGCCACACCGTGGCCCGCTCCGATCCGAGCAGGCCGGTACGTCGCTGCCGGCGGCGTCCCGTCCGCCCCTCGACCGTCTCCGTGGTGTCCGTCATCTCAGCCATTGGCCGCTCCCACCTCCGCCCTGGCCTGCGCGGGCGGGGCCTGCAGGTCGTCGCGCATCTCGGACTGCAGCTGTTCCCACAACGGGTCGTAGACCGCGCGGAACTCGGGCGAGGTCTGGATGGAGAAGAGGTCCCGTGGCCGGGGAAGGTCGACGCCGTACACCCTCTTGACGGTGCCAGGATGCCGCGTCATCACCATGACCCTGTCGGACAGGGAGACGGCCTCGACGAGGTCGTGGGTGATGAAGATCACCGTCGCCTGTTCCTCCTGCCACAGGTCGAGCAGCAGCGACTGCAGTTGCAGCCGTGTCTGAACGTCGAGGGGACCGAAGGGCTCGTCCATGAGGATGACCTCGGGGTGCCAGGCCAGGGTTCGTGCGATGTTCACGCGCGCCCGCATCCCGCCGGAGAGCTCGTGCCGGTAGTGGTTCTCGAAGCCGCCCAGCCCCACCCGTTCGATGATCTGCTGGGCGCGACGTCCGCGTTCGTCCGCCGCGACATCCAGGACCTCCATGCCGAACTCGATGTGGCGCTGCTGGGTGCGCCAGGGAAAGAGGTTGTCCTCCTGGGTGACGTAGCCGATCTCGCCGGTGATGCCGCGGATCGGCTCGCCCTTGTAGCGCAGGAGACCCTCCGTCGGCTCCAGGAGCCCTGCGGCGAGGTTGAGGATGGTCGACTTGCCGCACCCGCTCGGCCCGACCAGCGTGAAGAACTCGCCCCGGCAGACCTCGAAGGAGACGTCCCGTACGGCCAGCACCTCACGGCCGCGTGAGTCGAAGCGCCGTGAGACGCCCTCCGCCGTGAGGATCGGACCGCCAGTCACGGCAGGAACCGATCGTTGAAGAGCCCGAGGACGTCGGAGACCCCGATCTCCTGCTCACCCAGCATCTGCAGCGTGTTCTCGACGGCCTGCTCGGAGAGCTCGCCGTCGCTGCTGAGGGCTTCAATGACGTTGGTCAGGGCGGAGACGAGCACCGCGCGGTCCATCTCGCCGAAGTCGGACGCGACGGCGTCCGCGATCTCCTCGGGCGAACGCTCGGCCGCCCAAGCGTTGGCCGCCTCGATGGCGCGCACGAAGGCGGCCACGGTGTTGGGGTTCTCCTCGGCGAAGTCGGGCCGTACGTAGATGTTCTCCATCATGAAGGGATCGAGCGCCCCGACGGCCCCGGCCGCGTTGTTGATCAGCATGATCCCGGCCTGCGACGCCGCCTGCTCGGAGATCGGCGACGAGATGACGATCGCCTCGACCTGTCCCTGCTGCAGGGCCGCGACGATCGCGGCACCTCCCCCGACGCCGATGATCTGGACGTCGGAGTCGGGGTCGAGTCCAGCCTGTTGGACGAGGAACCGTGCGGTGGCGTCGGTGAGTGAGCCCGGGCGCGTGACCCCGATGGTCAACCCTTCGAGGGCGGCGAGCTTCTTGTCGAGCGGCGAGTCCGCGTCGACGCCGGCCGCTTCGGCCGCTTCGGTGGACATGACGACGTTGATGATGCTGCGGTTCATGTAGTTGTAGACATTCTCGACCGCTTGGCCCTCGCGGAATGCATTGATCTGGTAGTTCCCGGCGCCGGCGTTGAACTCGGCATCGCCGGACAGAAGCGCCTGGAGGTCCGGACCCCCGCCGGCCGTGACGATCTGCTCCACGCTCAGGCCCTGGTCCTCGAAGAAGCCTTGGGAGCGCGCCACGTAGATGGGCAGGAAGGCGAGACTGACCACGGCCTGCGTGACGCGGACGTCGGTGACCTCCGGGGCGGCTCCGGCGTCCGCGTCGGCCGTGCCGGCGTCGTCACCGCCACAGGCCGCGGCGAGCAACGCAAGGACGAGAGCGATCAGGGGCAGTCGTGTCCAGCGATTCATCATTGCGCGGTCCCATCTTCCGAAACGATCGTGTTGCGCAGGACCCCGATCCCTTCGATCTCCACCTCGACCTCGTCCCCCGGCTTGAGCGAGCCGATACCCGAAGGCGTGCCGGTCATGATCACGTCGTCCGGTTCGAGGGTCATGATCGAGGAGATGAACGACACCAGTTCAGGGACCCCGAGGACCATCTGGTCCGTGTTCGACTTCTGCCGCGACTCGCCGTTGACCCGGGATGCGATCGACAGGCTGGCGGGATCCAGACTGCGAACGAGTATCGGGCCGAGGGGGGCGAACGTGTCGAAGCCCTTGGCGCGGGTCCACTGGGAGCCCGGCGTCTGGAAGTTGCGGGCGGTGATGTCGTTCCCGGCGGTGTACCCTGCGATGAACGCGCTGGCCTGGTCGGGTCGGATGCGTCGAGCACGGCGAGCCATGACCACGCAGAGTTCGGCCTCGTAGTCGAGACTCGTGCACTCCGGCGGGAGGATCACGTCGGTGTCAGGACCGGTCACCGTCGTGGGGGGCTTGAGGAACAGCAGGGGCTCGTCCGGGAGGGGCATCTCGATCTCCTCGGCGTGATCCCGATAGTTGAGACCGACGCACACCACCTTGGACGGCGTGCACGGGGCGAGGAGTTCGACGTCCTCGAGTGCATGCTCGCCGTACGGGGAGCGGACCCCCCCCTCAGCGACCTCTCCCCACTCGACCGCCCCGTGGGGCGTCCGGTACCGCGCGAACTGCATCTCAGCCTTCCCTTCCTTCGAGTTCCGACATCACTTGGGTGACCGTGAGCGACAGGTGACGGGTGCAGGCGTCCGCCGCGGCGTCCCCGTCCCGGGCCCGTGCGGCCTCGATCAGCTCCCGGTGGCCTTCCTGGGCCTCGTCGCCGTGGCCGAGGGTGACGAGCAACTGCACGTACGGCTCCGACTGCGCCCGTAGGTTCTCGATCAGCCCGTACAACCGCGGCCGCCCCGCCATCTCGTAGTAGGCGAGGTGGAACTCGCGGTTGAGTCGCACCCAGGGGCGGCCGGGGGGCGCGTCGTCCAGCTGACGGTGCAGCTCCTCGAGCCGTTCGATGCCCACGCCGGTCGCGACGTCGGCGGCCAGCCGGCTCGCGAGGGACTCGAGCGCGATGCGCATCTCGTAGATCTCGCGGAGGTCCGCGACGGAGGGCTTGAAGACGACGGCGCTGCGGGACCGGTCCGTGGTCACGAGGCCCTCAGCCTTCAGGCGCGCGATGGCCTCACGAACGGGTGTCCGGCTGACACCAGTACGCGCCGACAGGTCCTCCTCCCGAAGCACCTCGCCGGCGTTGAGGTGACCGTTCGCGATCAGCATCCGAATCTTCAGCGCGGCGACCTCTGCAGCGGTCGCGTTCAGCGCCAGGGCCACGTCTCCTGCTCGCACATTTGCACATGTTATGATCACATGTCCTTGTACGCAAAAACGGTACACGACGTCGAGGTCTGATCGACCAGCATCGAAGGGCCGGACACACGATCGAGCGAGGACCCATGGGACTGTTGCGAGGAGCCGGCGCCGGAGTGATCGGCGTCGCCGGCATGGCCGGAGCGATTACCACCCTGCGCCGAGCGATTCTGCCTCCGGACCACGAGGTCAAAACCCACCCGGAGAACGTGGTCGAACGCGCGTACGGCCTCGCCGGTCGGGCCGAAGAGCTCGACATCGTGACCCGCCGGCGGCTGGGTGACCTGATCCACTACGGCTACGGCGCGGCCTGGGGCGCTGCCTACGCGGCGGCCACGGCCGGCCGGCGTCCACACCCGTTGGTGGGAGGGCCAGTGCTGGCTGCGGGTTTGTGGGGGCTCGGCTTCTGCGTGATGTTCCCGGCCACCGGCGTGCACCCGGGGCCGTGGCGCTGGGAGGGCCGCGAGTTTCTGCTCACGGGGGTCGCCCACGCTGTATACGGGGCGGTCATGGCCCTCGTGCTCGACGCTCTCGATGGGCTGGCCGGGGAGGCGCGATGACCGCAGGCTGGCGGCGTGTGTTGGCCAGCGCAGGTTCTTCGCTGTGCCTCGGGGTGGGGTCGCCTACGGAGCCAACTGGTAGCAGGAAATAGCAATCTTCGCTATTGGGAGTATGCTGGGCTCAGCGCCGTGGAAGGTCATCGGATGAACGTGTCGTTGACGTCTGAGCTCGAGGAGATGATCCACGAGCGGGTACGCAGTGGCCGCTACACGTCGGCCAGCGAGGTCGTCCGCGAGGCCCTGCGCCTGCTGGCGTATCGGGACGAGCTGCGCCAGCTGCGTCTGGAAGAGTTCCGGGCCAAGGTCGCCGAGGGACTGGACTCGCTCGACCGCGGTGAGGGCCGCGACGGTGACGAGGTCATCGACGAGACCCTCGGCGCGCCGTCCAGCTCGAAGGCTGGCTGAGGTTGAGCTCATTCGTCCTCTCGGGTCCGGCGGCGGCCGACCTGGGTGAGATCCACGCGTGGATCGCCAAGGATGACCCCGCGGCTGCCCGTCGGGTCCTGGAGGACCTGCGAGCAGCGATGCACCGGTTGGTCGACCACCCCGGTCTCGGGCACGTCCGCGACGACCTTGCCGACGAGACCCTGCGCGCTTGGCCGGTTCACTCCTACCTGGTGATCTACCCCTACTGAGCACGCGGCACATGATCAGTATCGCTCGATCGCCGGGCACCAGGGCCGAGCGAAGCATCGGCGGTTTCCGGCTACGTGGTATCGGTCGCCCAGATGACCCAGCTGAGCGACGCGTCTCGGTACTCCGCGGTGATCTCCCAGCAGCCAGGCGTAGGTAGCGTTATCGACGTGAGCATGAACAGGTTGCTCTCGACCCACCCGTGGGTGCTCCCCTCGTTGTGGGCCTCGGGTGCCTCGCCGTCGATCCGCTCCGCCGTGACGCGCACGTCGGGCTGCGGTTCCTCCGACGCGCGGCCCTGGTGGACGCTCCAGAGGAACAGCTTCGGCTTCCCGAGCTCACCACGGAACGGCCGCCAGACGCTGCCGTCATCGTCGAGGATCACCCACAGATCGTCGGACCCGTACCACGCGCCCTCCGCGAACCCGCTGTGGTAGCGCTCGAGGGGCATGAAGTCCCCCTCGGGGATCGTCACCGGGCACGACGCCGGCGGTCGCGCTGGATCGTGCTGGTCAGGCTGGTCTGTCGAACCCTCCTCGTCGGCGAACACCTCGAACGAGCCGTAGGCCTGCATGAGGGGCCGTCGGTCGACGGCATCGAGGTGGACCTGCCAGCGAACCTGATACCAGCCAGGTGACAGTGCGTCGAGGCTCTGGCCGTAGATTCCCGTACCGAGCCCCGGCGTGTCGAAGCAGGCGCCGCCCTCATCGAGCGACTCGCCCGGTTCCAGCTCCTCGCGGTCGTTGAACAGCGGCTGTGGGATCGGCCACCATCGTGCGCCGTCCCACTCGGCGAGGCTGCACTCGCGCCAGGCGTAGACCGGCACGTCACCTCGGTTCACGAGCATCGTGGAAGGAAATGCTTCCGGGGTGACCTGCCGCGGCTCGATCACGAGTTCAACCGTCGCCGTTCCCTCGCTGGTGTCCAGCGACGGGGCGCTGGGTCCGTCCAGGGGTGGCCCGTCGACGCCTCCCGGGGCGGTGACGGTCATCTCGCCGCGGCGGTCCGGCAGGAGGGAGGCGCCGACGAGCACGACGCCGGTGAGGACGGCCACGCCAACGACGAACGCCCCAGCTCGTTTGGCGTGTCGACGCCGGCGTCCGGTGCGGACGACACGTGCCGTGTCGATGCTGTGGACGGGACGGTCGGCGGTTTCGCGCAGGAGCTGCTTGAGGTCATGCACCATCGGAGACCTCCTCGGGGATCGTCGGGAAGTCCGCGCTGAGTTCTTCGCGCAGGGCTCGCAGGGCACGATGGGTCAACCCTCGGACGGCGCCCTCCGTCGTCCCCAGCAGGGCTGCGGTCTGCTCGACGGACAGGTCGAGGGCATAGCGCAACAGCACCGCGTCCCGTTGTGCGGAGGTGAGCCGCCTGAGGGCATCTCGGACCACGATCTGGGACGCGACATCGACGTCAGGGCGGGCCTCGACATCGTGGGCGTGCGTGCGGGCTCGACGGGCGACCGCTCGCCGTCGGAACCACGAACGCGACAGGTTCGCACCAACACGGAAACACCAGCCGACGGGAGCATCCATCGCACTGACCTGCTCCCACCGCTCGCAGGCGCGGGTCAGTGCCTCCTGGGCGAACTCCTCCGCGAGATGGACGTCACCGCACTCGTGCGCGAGCAGGCCGACGAGTTGCGGGAACGCGTCGGCGCAGAAACGCTCGAGCGCCGCATCAGGCGTCAACGGTGACCTCGCCTCGGCTGAGCCTTCGCCCATAACACGCCTGACACACGTCCGGCGTCACGCAGCTTGTCCCCATCGCTGTAGACGTGCGAGCCGGACCAGACGTTCACGCCTTCGGCGGCCCGGACTGCTCTCCCGCGTCATCCAACACTGACGGGGCGACCTGGGACCTGGCGTACCAGCTGGATCGCCTGCTTCCCAGACGGCGTTTCGGTGGAGAAGAACGGCTGCGTGGCAACATCCCCGCAGGTGCGAGGGGAGACGATGGGCTAGTCAGGCGGGCCGCTGAGGCGGCGGGCCTCGACCTCCCACGGGTGACGCTCGTACGAGAAGCCACAGCGGATCCACGCCCACAGGTAGCCGAGGTAGAAGCCGAAGAACCCGCGCTGCACGTACTGTCGCCAGTGGACCTCCTCGTGGCGACGGAGTCCGGGGGAGTCGCGACCGCGCCGGATGAAGATGCCCCACGGTGGCAGGGTCATGGCTCCGATCCAGGGCAGGGGGAGCCAGCGCACGTTCACGAACCGCGGTGTGGTCCGCATGTGGACACCTCCTGGCCGGTGATCGCACGGATGTGCCGCGGATTCAACCGGCTCCGAGAACGACGCGATGGCCGGAGCGACAGCCGGTGCGGCCGCGCCCGCGACGCGATGGCCGGAGCGACAGCCGGTGCGGCCGCGCCCGACCGTTGCGGGTACGGTCGCTCGGATGTGTGAACGGGGTCCGCGGCGCGAAGGGCCGGCTCTCACCCGACGGGCTCTCCTTCGCGCCGGCATCGTGGGGCTGGCGGCCGCTTGTACCCCGACGTCGGGCTCGGCACCGCTCACGCGACCCCAGACGAGCGCCCCGGACCGGCCACCGACCACTGCGCCGAGCGCTCTTCCACCCCCGGCCGAGGCCCCCGGCGGCCACGGACTCCGCATCGCGGAGCCGCCACGGAACACGGTCCCGCTCATCTGCCGTGACGCGTGGGGGGCCGCGCCCTCGGGCCCGGGCGGCCGACCGCACTCGATCGGTCGGCTCATGGTCCACCACTCGGCCGTCGCGCTGAAGGACAACCGGGACGCGCCCGGGCGGTGGCGGCAGCACCAGCGACACCACCAGGCGCAGGGCTGGCCCGACATCGCCTACCACGTCGGCGTGGATCGCCGGGGAAACCTCTACGAGCTCCGCGACCCGTGGATCGCCGGCGACACCTTCACCGAGTACGACCCTGCGGGCTGGCTTCTCGTCGTCGCCGAGGGCGACTTCGACGAGCAGCAGCCGACCGGCGACCAGCTGGAGGGGATCGCCCAGGCCCTCGCCTGGGGGGCGACGGCGCTGGGCGGCGATCCGGCCAGCCTCGCCTCCCACCGCGACCACGCCGCCACTTCGTGTCCGGGCGACGCGCTCCATGCGAGGGTCCGGGACGGGTCGCTGGCGGCCCGGGTCCGCGACCTCGTCGCGGGAGGAGGCGTCGAGGTCGTCCCGCTCTGTGGCGAGGCCGGCCGCGCGCACGTGTCGAGCATCGAGTCCGGTGGCGCCTGAGCGCCGGGTCAGCCGACCTTCGTCGGCGCGCGCAGCAGCGCGAGTCGGTGACGGTTCGCATCCCGGATCCGCAACCGCTCCGCCGGCGTCATGCCGCCCCAGATCCCCTCGGTTTCGCCGTTCACGACCGCGAACTCGAGGCAGTCCAGGCGGACCATGCAGCGGGCACAGACCTCCTTCGCCTGGAGGACCTGCCGCTCGCTCTCCGGGCCGGAGGCCCCGAGGGGGAAGAACAGCTCGGGGTCCTCGGTGCGACAGGCGGCGCGCGTCCGCCACTCCATGGCACCTCTCCTTTCGCGGCATTCCACGCGGGACCGGGCGCGGCCGCCAGGTCCCGCGGACAGTGAAACCGTGTCTGACTACTCTCCGCTACTACGAACGGCCACCGTCCGCCGAATCGGCCATTGCCGCACGTCGGCCGTAGTTTGTCCCAGGGACGGGCAAGGAGGCCTCATGGAGCGCGTGGAGCGAAGCGACGCAGAGTGGCGGCAACGCCTCACCCAGGAGCAGTACCGCATCACCCGGGAAGGAGGCACTGAGCCCGCCTTCACCGGGGGGTACTGGGACGAGAAGGGCGTCGGCACCTATCGCTGCATCGCCTGCGGCGCAGCGCTGTTCTCCTCGGAGACGAAGTACGACTCCGGCACGGGCTGGCCGAGCTTCTGGGAGCCGGTCGAGGACGAGACCGTGACGCTCGAGCCCGACACGAGCCTCGGGACGGTGCGGACCGAGGTGCGCTGCGCCCGCTGCGGGTCGCATCTCGGCCACGTCTTCGAGGACGGCCCGGACCCGACGGGACTGCGCTACTGCATCAACTCGGCGGCGCTCGACCTCGAGCGGGACGAGGAGGAGTGGCGCGTTCGCCCTAGCCGGCGGCCGTGGCCTCCGCCCGGATCGAGGCCGTATCGGGGTCGACGGGCTCGCGTTCGGGGTACGTGATCCGCGGGTGGTAGACGCCGACGAGGGTGTCGATGAACGACGCCTTCGCCGCGGCGAGGTCCTGGAAGGTGAGCGTGCTCTCGTCGAGTTGACCGTCGTCGACACGGTCGGCGAAGAGCGCCTCGACGAGTTTCTCGAGCTGGTCCCGCGTGAGGTTGCGGTCGTTCTGGGCCGCCGCCCGACTCGCCGCCTCGCAGCAGTCGGCGAGCATGAGGACCGCCGTCTCCCTCGTGGCCGGTCTGCGGCCCTTGTAGCGGAACACCTCCTGGTCCACCTGCTGCCCAGGTCCGGCCCGCCGTACGGCCTCGAGGTAGAAGAACGTGACAAGCGTGGTGCCGTGGTGCGTCGCGATGCCGTCGACGACCTCCGGTGGCAGGTGGTAGCGGCGTGCCATGCGGATCCCGTCGGTGACATGCTCGTGGATGATCACCGCGGAGACCTCGGGCTCGAGGTCCTCGTGGGGGTTCGGGACGCCGAACTGGTTCTCGACGAAGAAGTACGGCCGCTGGACCTTGCCGATGTCGTGGTAGAGGGCGGCGACCGAACCGAGCAGCGCGTCGGCGCCGACCGCCCGGCACGCGCGTTCGACGAGCGTCGAGACCACGATCGAGTGGTTGTAGGAGCCGAGGGCCCTCTGCTCGAGTTCCCTGAGCAACGGGTGGTTGCGGTCGGCGAGGTCGATGAGGCTCGTCGCGGTCACGATCCCGAACCACGACTCCACGAACGGCAGCCCGCCGAGGACGATGACCGCCGACAAGGCCGCGTGTCCGACCCCGGCGAAGACCGCGAGCGGCACGTCGCCGAGGTCGCCGAACACCGCGGCGGAGGTGCCTGCGAGCAGGACGTAGCCGCTCCCGGCGAGGAGCGTCGCCCGGCGGAGGTCTCCGCGAGCCGACAGCCGGGTGACGAAGGGGACGCTGAGGAGGCTCGCCGCGGCGGTGAAGGCGATGAGACCCGGCGTCTCGGGTGCGAGGAAGGCGACGACGAGCGTGACCGGGACGGCGACGAGGGCGCCGACGGATCCGCCGAGGAGGATGGTCACGAGCATCGCGAGCGCCCCGACCGGCCAGGCGTAGAGCCACACCGGCTCGCGGACGAGCAGGGCGGCTGCGAGCGACAGCACGGCCGTGAACCCGTACATCAACGCGACCAGGAGGAGCAGCCTGCGGTTGGAGCGCCAGATCCGGTCGCGGTAGGTGCGCAGGAAGGTCGCGACCACCGCCAGCCCGATCACCGTCAGCCCGAGCGCGCGGAGGAACTCCCAGCGCGGATTCGAACCGGCGAGGCCGAGCCGGCGGAGCGCCTCGACCTGGTTCGCCGTGGCGACCTCGCCTGCCGTGATCACCGCCGCCCCGCCCGGGAAGACCTGCACCACCTCGGCCACGTTCTCGCGTGCGGCGCTCCGGGCGCTCTCCGTCTCCGCCTCGTCGATCGTGACCGTCGCCTGCATCGCCTCGCGGATCATCGGGCCGACGACCTGCTCCTCCACGTCCGCCGGCATGTCGCGGACGGCGAGCTCGGTCTGGAGGCCCTGGAGCACGACCTGGCCCAGCTCCTCCGGCCGGATGCGCTGGCGGGCGAGCTGCTGGGCGATGTCGACCGTCTGCCCGGCCACCTCGTCGAGGGGTGCGTCGCCGAGGTTCACGAGGACCGTGAGGGCCTGGGTGTCGAGTGGCAAGCGGCCCTCCAGCGCCGCGACCTGCTCCTCCTTGGACGGCGGGGACGGGTTCGCCGGTGACGGGTCCCCGGGTCGGTCGGCCTGCGCCGCGGGCTTGCGCACGTCGCGTACCCGTGCGAACCAGTCCCGTACCTGCGACACGACCGCGGTCTGGGCCTCGGGGTCGAAGACGACGATCGGGCGGACCGCGTCGGCGGCCTCCCGCCTCGCCCGCTCCGTCGCCTCCTCGTCGGAGACCCGCTGGGTGCCTGGCGCGATGACGGTCCGCGGCGACGCCTGGCCCTCGACGATCGGCGTCTCGGAGGAGAAGGCCGGGTAGCCGAGGAGGGTCGGGACGCCGACGAGGACGATCGCGACGATGGCGACACGCACCGCCCGGTACCGCCGCACGAGATTGTCCACGACCGAGGCGCCTTCCGTTCGGACCGTGGCGGACAACAGATGGTGCCTCTTATCCCGCCGGGACGCTCGGGACACTCAGCCAGGAACGTGAACCGGAGATCCTAGGCCGGTGTCGGTGGCGTGTCCGACTACCCTCCCCGCACCTCGCGAGGAGACCGGACGGTGCCCGAAGAGTCGCTGCTCCGCAACCGCATCGTCCGAATCGGTGTCGTTTCCTGGGCCGGGCTCGGGATCGTGCTCGTGCTCGTCCTCGCCGGCGTCGTCTTCGCTCGAGTCTCGATCGTGACCGTCCCCCTTGTCCTTGCGCTCTTCCCGGCGGCGGTGCTCGTGCCGGTCAGTCGCCGCCTCGAGGACCGCGGGCTCAGCCGGACGGGCGCGAGCATCGCCACGTTCGTGCTCGCGCTCGTGGTCCTCGGGTTCACCATCGCCCTGGTCGTCAACCGCGTCGAGGCCCAGGCGGGAGACCTCGCGGACAGGCTCCGCACCGGCTACGCCCAGCTGCGCGACAGCCTGCTCGACGGCGTGCTCGGGCTGCCGGCGATCGACCTCGAGGCTCTCCTGTCCGACATGGGGGAGGGGTTGTCGCGGGAATTCGGCGGCGGGCGGGCGCTGGAGGCCCTCGCCACCACCGTCGAGGGGTTCGCGGCCGTCGTCCTCGGGCTCATCGCGCTCTTCTTCTACGTGCGTGACGGCGACCGGATCGCGGCGTGGCTCCGCGACCTCCTTCCCGCGTCCTGGCGGGACGACGCCTCCGCGGTCGGCGAGCGGGTGTGGACGACCGTCGGCGGCTACATCCGCGGCCAGACGTTGATCGCGCTCATCGACGCGGTGCTGATCGGGATCGGCCTCGCGATCCTCCAGGTGCCGCTCGCGCTGGTGCTCGCGGTCCTCGTGTTCATCGGCGGCTTCGTTCCCATCGTCGGCGCGTTCGTCGCCGGTGCGGTGGCCGTGCTCGTCGCCCTCGCCGCGCAGGGGGTCGTCGTCGCCCTGATCGCGCTTGCGGTCATCGTCGGCGTCCAGCAGCTCGAAGGTCACCTCCTGGCACCGCTGATCCTCGGCCGGACGACCGCCCTGCACCCGCTCGCGGTTCTGGTCGTCCTGACGGCCGGAGCGGCTCTGTGGGGAATCCTGGGCGCGATCCTGTCCGTCCCGGTCGCGGCGAGCATCGCCCGCAGCGTCGGCTACCTCCGCTCCCGCTCGGAAACGTCGCCGGCCGTCTAGTCCGGCGCCGCGGGGTCGAAGCTGCCGTGGCGTCCCGCTCCGGCCGCGAAACGTCGCCGGCCGTCTAGTCCGGCGCCGCGGGGTCGAAGCTGCCGTGGCGTCCCGCCCCGGCCGCGAAACGTCGCGCTCCCTCGACCGTCTCGCCGCTCGCGATCGTCGTCACGCCGATTGCGTGCTCGTTCATGAGCGCCTCCGCGAGACCGAGCCCGAAGCTCTCGTGGGCGCTGCGGCGGTCGTTGCGGAGGCAGCGCTGGGGGAACGCGGCGATGTCATGGGCCAGCGCGACCGCCTCGGCGAGCGCCTCCCCGGGCGGGACGAGGCGGTTCGCCAGACCGAGCGCCGCCGCCTCCCTGCCGTCGACAGGGCGACCCGTGAGGATGAGGTCCAGCGCGGCACTGAGGCCGATCAGGCGGGGGAGACGGACCGTGCCGCCGTCCATCAGGGGCACACCCCAGCGGCGGCAGAAGACGCCCAGGACCGCGTCCTCGGCGACGACGCGGAGGTCGCACCAGAGGGCGAGCTCGAGCCCGCCGGCGACCGCATGTCCCTCCACCGCGGCGACGACCGGCTTGTCGAGAAGCAGTCGCGTGGGACCCATCGGGGCGTGCTCGCCGGCCTCGACCCGGTTCGCCCGCTCGTCCCCGGAAGACACCGCGCCGAGGTCGGCGCCGGAGCAGAACGCGCCGCCCGCGCCGGTCAGGACGGCGACGGAGAGGTCGCCGTCGGCGTCGAAGTCCCGGAAGGCCGCTTCGAGCGCATCGGCCGTGGGCCGGTCGACCGCGTTCCTCACCTCCGGCCGGTCGATCGCCACCACGAGAACTGGCCCGTCACGCTCCGTCCGTATGCCCATGTGTCACCTCGGTGTCGCTGAGTCCATCCTCGCAGAGGAGGATCGTGAGCCGAACGGGCATCATCCTGCCTGGACGGTTCACGATCGCGTGCCGGGGCCGTGGTGCGCCGCAGGCAGGACTGGCGTACCGTCACGGTGAAGGCCTATGCCGACCACGCAGGGCGACACCGGGGAGGAACGATGCGCGAGTACACGACGCCAGGAGAAGTCCAGCTTCCCGAGGGGGCGAACCTCCTCCATCCGCTCTGGCACCACGCCTCGGAGACCCCCGACCGGCCCCTGCTCGCCTACCGCGACGGCGACCGGTTCGTCGACGTCACCGCGGCGCAGTTCGCGGCCCGCGTCCAGCAGCTCGCCCGCGGGCTGGTCGGTCTCGGCGTCGAGGCCGACGAGCGGGTCGCGATCATGTCCTCGACCCGGATCGAGTGGACCTACCTCGACTACGCGATCCTCGCGGCCGGGGCGGCGACGGTGCCGATCTACGAGACGTCGTCTCCGGACCAGATCGAATGGATCCTGTCCGACAGCGGCGCGAGGTTCGCGTTCTTCGCCACCGACGACCTCTACAAGCAGTACCTCGAGATCGCCGACCGCGTCCCCCTCGACCGCACCTTCGTGATCGACCAGGGCGGCCTCGAGGAGGTCGACGCGGCCGGGGAGGGCGTCGACCACACGGTGCTCGAGCTGCGCGGCGAGCAGATCGGTCCGGAGACGCTGGCGACGATCATCTACACGTCGGGAACCATGGGACGGCCCAAGGGCTGCATCGCCACGCACGGCAACTACCGCTGGGACGCGATCCAGGCGGTCGCGAACCTCGAGGAGCTCTTCACGCCGTCGGACAGGACCCTGCTGTTCCTGCCCCTCGCACACTCGTTCGCCAAGCTCATCCAGGTCGGCAGCATCGAGGCGGGGGTGACGATCGGCTACGCGACGAGCCCGCAGCACCTCATCGAGGAGCTGCCGCTCTTCAAGCCGACCTTCCTCCTGTCGGTGCCGCGCATCTGGGAGAAGGTCTACAACGGGGCCGTCGCGAAGGCGAACGAGGAAGGCAAGGGCAAGATCTTCCAGCGTGCGGTCGACGTCGCGGTGAAGTACTCACGGGGCCAGCAGAAGGGCAGCGTCGGCCTCGGCACGAGGATCCAGCACGCGATCTTCGACCGGCTCGTCTACTCGCGGCTGCGCGAGCGTCTGGGCGGCGAGCTGCGCAACGCGGTGTCCGGCGGTGCCGCACTCGGCGAACGGCTCGGCCACTTCTACAACGGCATCGGGGTGACGGTCCTCGAGGGCTACGGGCTCACCGAGACCTCGGCCGGGGCGACCTCCAACCGCCCGGACAGCTTCCGCATCGGCTCGGTCGGCCGGCCGTTCCCGGGCTGCACGGTCCGTATCGGCGACGATGGCGAGGTCCTCATCAAGGGCGGCAACGTCTTCAAGGGGTACTGGCAGAACGAGGAGGCCACGAAGGAGGACCTCGACGACGAGGGCTGGTTCTACTCGGGAGACGTCGGCGAGCTCGACGACGACGGCTTCCTCTACATCACCGGGCGCAAGAAGGAGCTGATCGTCACGGCCGGCGGGAAGAACGTGGCGCCGAACGTCCTCGAGGACGGCCTGCGGTCGCACCGGCTCGTGAGCCAGTCGATGGTGGTCGGCGACGACAAGCCGTTCATCGCGGCGCTCGTCACGATCGACCCCGAGGAGTTTCCCCGCTGGGCCGAGCAGCACGGCAAGGCCGGCAAGTCGGTGTCGGACGTGACCGACGACCCCGACCTCCGCGCGGAGATCGAGGGGGCGATCGCGAACGCGAACAAGTCCGTGTCGCGGGCGGAGTCGATCCGGGAGTTCCGCATCCTGCCGGAGGACTTCACCATCGAGGGCGGCGAGCTCACCCCGACCCTCAAGGTGAAGCGCCGCGTCGTCGCCGACAAGTACGCCCACGTCATCGACGACATCTACCCGTAGGGCCGAGCCGTCGTGTGAGCATCTGTTTCCACCCCTCGGAACTGGATGCTCACACAACCGGGGGATTACGCGGGGGGGTCGTAGACGGGTTCGCGCTCGAACCACCACTTGCGGTCGAGTTCGCCGAGCTCGGTCGCAGGCGCGGCCTCGTCGACGTACTCGGCGCGGATCCCGCGCCAGTTGGCCGTCGCCCGGAGCCGACCGAGCACGCTGTTGATGCCCCAGTGGATGCGGTTCAGCAGGAGGTAGTCGGGCGGGAGGTTGAGGGCACGGAGGACGCGCAGGTAGGGGCTTCGGGGGTGTGAGGTCGAGCGGATGACCTCGGTGGCGAAGTCGGGGGTGAACGTGAACGGCTGCTGCGCGACGACCGGCCGCATGTAGAGCCGGAACCACTCGAGCATGCGCTCCGCGTCGATCTCGGCGCGGGTCGGGAGGAAGCCCGACTCGTGGAGCTGGGCCTCCAGCTCCTCGGCGTCGCCGTCGAGGACCGCGGCGTTCGTGCGCACCATGTGGTCGAAGCGCTCCCGGGTGAACATCTTCACCGACCCGTAGTCGAGGAACGCGATCCGCCCGTCGCTCTCGTAGAGGTAGTTGCCCGGGTGGGGGTCGCCGTTGAAGAGCCGGAAGCGCTCGATCGAGCCGAACGCATAGCGGAAGATGATCTCGCCGAGGCGCTGCTTCTCCTCCTCGGTGCCTTCCGTCGCGATCTGGCCGAAGGTGCGGCCGCGCACCCGCTCGGCGACGAGCACCCGACCTCGGCACATGTCGCCGATGATCTCCGGCACGTGGATGAAGGGATGCCCCTTGTAGCGGTTCGCGAACGCGCGCTGGTAGGTCGCCTCCCGCTCGTAGTCGAGTTCGTCGCCGACCCGTTCGCGAAGCTCGTCGATGAGCGGCTCCACCTCGAGGTGGGGCGAGATGAGGCGCGCCAGAGGTGCGAAGACCTCGGCGTTGCGCAGGTCGGCGCGGACGGCCTCGGCCACGCCCGGGTACTGCACCTTCACCACGACGTCGGTCCCGTCGTCGAGACGGGCCGCGTGCACCTGCCCGATCGACGCGGCGGCGAGCGGCCGCGGGTCCCATTCGGCGAAGACGACCTCCGCCGGCGCCCCGTAGTCGTCCTGGACGACCTGGGCGATGACGGCCGGATCCATCGGCGGCGCGTCGTCGCGCAGCTTCGCGAGGGCGTCGTGGTAGACGGTACGGACGTCGTCGGGGAGGTCGACGTCGACGAAGCTCAGGAGCTGCCCGAGCTTCATCGCCGCGCCCTTCATGTCGCCGAGGACGTCGGCGAGCGTCTCGGCGGTGATCTCGTGGAATCGCTGCGGGTCCACCTCGCCGCCGGCGGCCTGCCGCGCACGTGCGGCGGCGAGGCCCGCTGCGGACCTGAGGCCCGCGTTCGCCAGCCGTGCGCCGCGACCGAACCGCCCCCCGAGGCCCTTTCGTGGCACGGTCCGGCTACTCCGCCGGCTCGGCGAGCGGGTGGCCCTCCGCCCTCGCGTCGTCGAGGCGCCGCTTCAGCTCCTCGCGACGGTCATCGGTCAGGCAGTCGCAGCCGACCTCGTGATTCTTGTAGTGGCCCACGTTCTCGCGATGGGTGGGGCACGCCGCGACCTCGAGGCGGGTGATGGGCTGGGATCGTGGCATGTCCTCTTCCGCTCTCGACGCCCCCGGTCCCGGGCGCGACCCGGGCGGAACCTACACGTTGAACCTGAAGCGCAGGACGTCGCCGTCGGCCACACGGTAGTCCCTGCCCTCGACTCGGAGGCGACCCGCGTCGCGGGCCGCCGCCTCCGACCCGAGCCGGGCGTAGTCCTCGAAGCTGATCACCTCGGCACGGATGAAGCCGCGCTCCATGTCGGTGTGGACCTCCCCGGCGGCCGCCTGTGCGCGCGTCGCCTCCGGGACGGTCCAGGCGCGCGCCTCCTTCTCGCCCGCGGTGAAGAACGTGATCAGCCCGAGCAGACGGTAGGCGGCGTGGATGAGCCGCTCGAGCCCGCTCCGTCGCAGCCCGAGGGAAGCGAGGTACTCCGACTGCTCGGCCTCCGGCAGGGCGAGCAGCTCCTCCTCGACGCGCGCCGAGACGACCACGACCTCCGCGCCTTGCTTGTCGGCGAGCACGCGGAGGCTGTCCGCGCTCGACCCCCCGTGCGGGAGGTCGCCCTCGGCCACGTTCGCGGCGTACAGGACCGGCTTCGAGGTGAGCAGGAACAGCTCTCCGACGAGCCCCGCGTGGCGAGGGTCGACCGAGAACGTCCGCGCCGGCCGACCCTGCCCGAGGTGCTCCGCGAGGCGCTCGAGCAGGTCCAGGTGGGCAGGCGCGTCGCGCTCCCCGGCCCGCATCGACCGGGCGGTCCGCTCCTGGCGCTTCTCCACCGTCTCGAGGTCCTTCAGCGCGAGCTCGGTCTCGACCACCTCGGCGTCCCCGACGGGGTCCACGCGACCGCCGACGCGGACGACGTCGTCGTCCTCGAAGCAGCGCACGACATGGCACACCGCGTCCACCTCGCGGATGTGGGCGAGGAAGCGGTTGCCGAGGCCCTCGCCGCGGCTGGCGCCCTGCACCAGGCCGGCGATGTCGACGAACTCGATGGTCGTCGGCACGGCCCGCGCCGAGCCGGCCAGCCGCTGGAGCCGCTCGAGCCGCTCGTCTGGGACCGGCACGACGCCGACGTTCGGCTCGATGGTCGTGAAGGGAAAGTTCGCGGCCGTGGCGCCGGCACGGGAGACCGCGTTGAACAGCGTGGACTTGCCGACGTTCGGGAGGCCGACGAGTCCGACCTGGAGGACCACCGGTCAGGCGGGCGCGGCGCCCTCGGTGCCTCCGGGAACGGCCGATTCGACCAGCCCGCGCAGACGATCCGAGCGTGAGGGGTGGCGCAGCTTGGTCAAGGTCTTGGCCTCGATCTGGCGGATCCGTTCCCGGGTGACGCCGTACTCGGCGCCGACCTCCTCGAGGGTACGGCACTCGCCGTCGAGCAGACCGAACCGGAGCATCACGACGCCGCGCTCGCGCTCGTTCAGGGTGGACAGGACGTCGGCCACGAGGTCCTTCGTGAGGGTGAAGGCCGCGACCCCCTCGGGATCCGGGGCGTCGTCGTCGGCGACGAGCGCGCCCATCGTGGCGTCGCCGTCCTCGCCGACCGGCGTGTCGAGGGAGAGCAGGTCGCGGGCGGCCTGGCGGATGTCGCGGAGCCGCTCGATGGTCATGTCCATCGCGTCGGCGAGCTCGGCCTCGGTCGGATCGCGCCCGAACTGCTGGACGAGGTCGAGCTCGGCCCAACGCATCTTGCCCAGCGTCTCATGCACGTGGACGGGGAGGCGCAGGACGCGCGACTTGTCGGCAAGGCCTCGGGTCAGCGCCTGCCGGATCCACCAGGTGGCGTAGGTCGAGAACTTGTAGCCCTTGGTGTGGTCGAACTTCTCCACCGCCCGCATGAGACCGAGGTTGCCCTCCTGGACGAGGTCGAGGAGGTCGAGCCCACGGCCGCGGTAGCGGCGGGCCACCGACACGACGAGGCGGAGGTTCGCCCGGACCATGTGGTCCTGGGCGCGGCGCCCGTCCTTGTCGATCTGGCGGAGCATCGCCCTCTGCCGGGGCGACAGTGCGCCGTTGCCGTGGTTCAGCAGGTCGCGTGCGAGCTCGCCCGCCTGATCACGCTTCGACAGGTCCACCTCTTCCTCGGCGCTGAGGAGTGGGGTCTTGCCGATCGCGCTGAGGTAGTGGCGGACGGAGTCGGTGGAGGCGCTGATGAGGTCGGCCGCGGCGCGTTCGACGTCCGCGAGGAGATCGTCGAGGACGTCGAGCCCGATGTCCTCGAGGACGGCCACGAGCCGGTCGAGCCATCCGCTGTCGTCGTGGAGCGGATCGGAGAGGTCGTCCAGTTCGCTGAGGAGGACGTAGCCGCGTTCCCTGGCACGCTCGACGAGCTCGCCCAGCGCGGGCTTCTCCGCCACGAGTTGGACGACGTCCAGCTTGTCCACTCGCTCCCCTTCACGCACGCACGCACGCGCTCAGAACGGCGCGAGGACACGTGACGGTATCACCGGCGTCGGAGCCGGGACGGGGGTTCGTCGGGTGGCCTCCGATCCGTCGGGCCGGGACCCCCGCCGGGTAGGTTCCCGCGCATGCGTCTCGTCATCGCCAGCTGCAGCGCCCGCTACGAGGGCCGGCTGTCGTCCACGCTGACCTCCGCGACGCGGCTCGTCATGGTCAAGGCGGACGGCTGCGTCGCGATCCACGCGGACGTCGGCGCGTACAAGCCGGTCAACTGGATGAACGCGCCGAACACCCTGCTCGAGCAGGACGGCCGCTGGATCGTCACGAACCCCAAGGGCGAGACGCTGACGATCGAGTTCGAGGAGGTCCTGGACGACCGCACGGTCGAGCTCGACACGGAGCGCGGCCTCACCCTCGACGGGGTCGAAGCGGAGCTCCAGGAGCTCCTCGCGGCGCATCCCGACCACATCGAGCCCGGGCTCCGGCTCGTCCAGCGCGAGTTCCCGACCGACCTCGGGCCGGTCGACCTCCTCTGTCGCGACGGGTCGGGGCGGGCGGTGGCGGTCGAGGTCAAGCGCATCGGGGAGATGGCGGGGGTCGACCAGCTCAGCCGCTACCTCGACCGCCTCGACCGCGACCCGCTGCTCGCTCCGGTCCGCGGCGTGCTCGCGGCGACGCAGCTCAAGCCGCAGGCCCGGGTCCTTGCCGAGTCGCGCGGGATCTGCTGCGTGGAGGTCGACCTCTCCCGCCTGCGCGGCGAGGACGACACGATGCCGCGCCTCTTCTAGCCGGGTGGCTACGTTGCGCGCAGCAGCGAGAGACTCGTGGGGCCGCGCTCCACTCCTTGAGCCCCCCAGACCCCCCAGCCCTGGCTGGGGGGCTACGTTGCGCGCGGCAGCCAGAGACTCGTGGGGCCGCGCTCCACTGCTTGAGCCCCCCAGATCCCGGAGCGCCAGATGAGCCCGACCCGGCGCGTGCGCATCGCGGTCACCGCCTACCTCGTCGTCGTGCTCGTCGGCTTCGTCGGCTACCAGATCCTGGAGGGGGCCAACCCGCTCGAGGCGCTCTACATGACGATCATCACCGTGACGACGGTGGGGTTCGGCGAGGTCTTCGAGTTCAGCAGCGTCGGACGCGTCTTCACGATCTTTCTCATCGTCGGCGGGGTCGTGAGCGTGTCGTACGCGGCCCTGAGCCTCGCCGAGTTCGTGGTCGAGGGGCACCTGCGCAACATCGTCGAAAGGCGCCGGATGAACCGCATGATCGAGGGCATCGACCAGCACGTCATCATCTGCGGGTTCGGGCGCGTCGGCCGGCACCTCGCCGTCGAGCTGGAGGCCGAGCACGTGCCGTTCGTCGTCGTCGACGACGACGAGAAGAAGATCGCGGAGGTGAGCGAGCTCGGCTTCCTCCATGTTGCGGGCGACGCAACCGAGGAGCACGTCCTCGAGGAGGCCGGCATGGAGCGGGCGCGCGCGGTCGTGGCGTGCGTGAACACCGACGCGGACAACGTCCTCGTCACGCTGACCGTGAAGGGCATGCGGCCGGGCGTGCTCGTCATCGGACGGATCAAGCTGGACGAGAACGAGCGCAAGCTCCGTCGCGCCGGGGCGGACCGGGTCATCGCCCCGTCCACGATCGGGGGTCGGCGCATCGCGCAGCTCCTCACCCGGCCGGTCGTCGCCGACTTCCTCGAGCTCGTGGCCGGCTCCGAGAACCTCGAGTACACGTTCGAGGAGATCCCGGTCCGCCCGGGCTCCCCGCTGGACGGCTCCACGCTCGGCGACGCCGCCATCCGCGAGCGCTACGGGTGCACGGTGCTCGGCGTCCTCCACGGGGAGCAGCGGCGGCTCGACACGCATCCTGACGTCGACGCGGGGCTGCACGCGGGCGACGTCCTGATCGTCATCGGGTCCGAGCGGGAGGTCGCGGAGATGCGGCGGCAGTTCGTCGAGCCGTAGGCAGCGAACAGGGGGATCGGGGGACTCAAGCAGTCGAACGCGGCCAGACGAGTCTCTCGCAGCTGCGTGAGACGCAGTCCCCCGACTAGTCGAGCAGGCCCAGCTCGCGAACGAGCTCCTCGGGGTAGCGGCGGATGCCGATGACGAAGGGACCGAACTCGGCGTACCGGGCCGACGCCTCGTCGTAGCGCATGCGGTAGACGATGTCCTTGACGTCGGCGACGTCGTGGGCGAAGAGCGTCACCGACCACTCCCAGTCGTCGAGTCCGGTCGAGCCGGTGACGAGCTGGAGCACCCGGCCGGTGTAGGCGCGACCCGACTTCCCATGCTCCCGCATGAGCCGCTCACGCTCGTCGAACGGGAGCCGGTACCAGTTGTCGTCGCCCTGGCGGCGGTGGGACATCGGGTAGAAGCACGCGACCTCCCACTCCGGCATGACCGGGTAGAGCTTGTGGAGGTTGTAGCGGTCCATCCGTTCGGCGAACTCCGCGACCCGGCGTTCGAGGTCCTGGCCGGAGACGCCCTTCGACTCGAGGTAGGCGCGATGTTCCTCGGGGGAGTCGGTGTACTCGGAGGTCTCGGTGAGGCTGAGGTAGGACCACGAGAGGTCGAGCGCGTTGCCGAGGTCGCAGGCGGCGAGCCGGGTCTGGAGACGCCGCAGCGCATCGAGGTCGCGGGCCAGGGCCATCAGCATGATGTCGGCCCTGTGCCCGACGACCGAGAAGAGGTGGAGCTGCAGCTCGGGGTCGTCGACGAGCTCCGCCAGCGTCCCGGCCAGGTCCTTCGCGGCCGCGGGCGTGTCGGCACCGGGCAGCGCCGAACGGTCGAGCCGGTAGAAGAGGTGGAGGACCGTCCACCCCTCGCCGGGCCGTGCGGGTGGACGCATCGAAGACCTCGAGGCGGGTGGCGGCGAGCCTACCCGGCGCCGCTCACTGCTCAGGCGACCACCGCTGCTCGCTGCTTGAGTCGCTCACTGCTCCGCGGTCGCTCCGCGCGTCGTGTCGACCTCCTCCTGGAGCTGGTGCGCGACCCAGGTGGACAGGTCCCCGCGCGAGCCGAAGAGGAGCGCCTCGTCGATGTCGTAGCGGTCGAGCCAGGACCGAACCTCCGGCACCTGGTCGACGTCGGCACCGTGGGCGAGGAGGAGCGGAGCCCTCCGGCGGGCCGCGAGCGGCGCGGCGACGAGCGCATCTGGGAAGTCGAAACCGCTGGCGAGGCCGATCGCGCTCGCGTCGCTGCCGAGATTCTCCACCCCCCACTCGGCGATGGCGACGGCGGTGGCGAACCGCGTGGCGCCTCCGACCCGGGTCACCGGGATGCCGAGCGCGGCCACATCCTGGGCCACACCCGGGCGGATCGCGCCCTCGCCCCCGATGATCACCACCTCCTGCGGCGCGAGACGCTCGAGCATCGCGGCAGCCGGCTCCGAGAGCCGCCCGGGCGCGGTGGTGAGCACGGGCATGCTGGCCTGCCCCGCGACCGCGCCAGCCGCGAGGGCGTCAGGCCACGACGTCGCCGAGGCGAGGAACACCCGCCCGCTGCCCGCCGATGCGCCTGAGACGTACCAGGCGACGACGGCGGCGGTCTCGGTCCTGGTGTCGCCGGCGATGCGCTTCACGCTGTAGCCGGCCTCCCGCAGCTCACCCGCGACGTCCTCCGAGACCACGCCCGGCCCGCCGACGACGAGCACCCGCTTCGTGCCCAGGTCGCGGAGGGCGGCCGCGGTCCGCCAGTGGAGACGGTCGCGCGTGGTCAGGAGCAGGGGGGCGGACCGGCTCGCCGCGAGCGGACCGGCGGCGAGGGCGTCGGGGAAGAGCTCGCCGTTCACGAGGACCGCGGTCGGGGACCCGTCCGGCCAGCCGGTCTTGGCGATGTTCGCCGCGAGCGTGTAGCGGTCCCAGCCGGGTGTCCGGACGACGTCCGGGGTGGGGACGTTCGAGCGGATGACGAGGTGGCTCGCGACGCTGCGGTAGCCGCGCGAGTCGCAGCAGGGGCGGTTCTGGATCAGGCCGTCCACGACCATCGTGGTCGATCCGCCGCCGTCGACCATGACCGCGTCGCGGGCCCCCATCTGGACCATGAGGTGGGCGGCCTCGCCGGTTCGCAGCCCGTTGCTGTACCACGACCGACGGCCGTCGACGGCGACGAGGACCATCTCGCCGGACTCGAGGAAGCCGACGATCGTGCGCGGGTGCGTGGTGCCGTTGTGGCGCGGACCGAAGCCCTCCGACGCCCAGCTGTCGGGCGGCGTGGGCCGGCCGTCGCGCACGATGACGGGTCCGGCCCCGACGGCGTGGAGCACGTCGTCCCAGGCGGGGTCCGAGCGGAGGTGGACCTCGACATGGTCGCCGGGGCGCAGCCGCCTCAGGAGGTCCCCGCGCTCACCGGTGCCGGAGAGCACCACGCCGCCCGCGGGGATCGTGCTGCTGCCGCTCGTCCGCAGGCCTCCCACCCCGCCGATCTCGTTGGTGTTCGGGCGCGCCGACACCCCGTGGAGCGCGACCTCGACCGTCCCTGCCGGCGTGCCGGTCCGGCTCCCGTACGCCGGGCTGAAGAGGGTCACCTCGAGCGAGCCGAGTCGGTCCGGGCGTGGCTGAGCCGGGGGGCGGTTCACGCCTGACAGCGGGACGGTGGTGCCGTCGGGCAGCGACACCCAGCCGTTGAAGTCGGGGACGCCGATCCGGTAGGAGCCGTCGGGGAGCAGCGCGAAGGCGCCGCTCCAACGGCCGAGCCGACGCTGCGGCTCGGACAGGTACTGACCGTTGCGGACGAAGAGGCCGAGCGGGTCACCCGAGAGGACCGAGTCCCACGGGAAGCTCGCGTTCACGCCGGCGACAGCCGCTTCCCCGAGCCGTCGCACTGCGAGGTGCGTCGGCTCCTTGCCGGGGACGGATCCCCGGGAGAGCTCGGGGCGCAGGGTCACCCGGGGGTCGTCGGGGCGGAAGCGGAGCGCCTGGACGACGACCGGCCCGCGCGGGTAGTCGAACCGGTAGACCTCGCGGACGAGCCCCGGCGCGACTGGTGCCCGCTGGACGAGGCGGAGTTCGGGATTCGCGAGCGCCTGGGCGGCAGGAAGCAGCAGCGCCAGGCTGAGAACCAGCGTCGACGCCGCGCGGAGAACCGCTCGGCCACGCCGACCAGTCCGCGCCCGGCGTGCCCCGTGTCCCGTCCCTCGCATGCGCCCCAGACCGTCCGTCCCTGCGGGTGAGCGTCACGCCCGTGGCGCAGGGACCTCGCGATGCCGACGGCGAGCGCATGCCGCACGCACGGTCCGCGACCGCGCACAGACTCTGCGGTGGGGGAAGCTACAGGGCGAGGACCTGCTTCGACCGCATCTCGCCGGATTCGTCCATGTCGTAGACGAGCGGCACGCCCGTCGGCAGCTCGAGCCCGGGCACCTCGTCCTCACGGAGCTGCTCGAGCGACATGACGATCGACCGGTTCGAGTTGCCGTGCGCGACGACGAGCACGTCCTTCCCCTGGGCGATGTCGCCGAGGACGGCGCGTTCGAAGAACGGCAGGGTCCGGGCCGCGGTGTCCTTCAGCGACTCACCGTTCGGCGGCCGAACGTCGAAGGAGCGCCGCCAGAGGTGGACCTGCTCCTCGCCGTAGCGCGCACGCATCGCGTCCTTGTTCAGCCCGGAGAGGTCGCCGTAGTCGCGTTCGTTCAGCGCCTGGTCGCGGATGGTCGGGATGTCCGTGCCGATGATCTCGAGGATGAGGTCGAGGGTGCGCTGCGCGCGGCCCAGCGCGGACGTGTACGCGACGTCGAAGGTGAGACCGGCCTTGAGGATGGCCGCCCCGCCGCGACGGGCCTCGTCCTCGCCGAGCGGTGTGAGCGGGACGTCGACCCAGCCCGTGAAGCGGTTCTCGAGGTTCCAGAGCGACTGCCCGTGGCGGACGAGCGCGAGCGTCGGCATGGGCGGCTCCGGGGGGTGGTGGCCACCCGCAGGCTAGCCCGCAGGGTCAGTTCGTCATGATCGTGCGGAGCTCGAAGTGCATGCCGTCGGGGGTCCGCCACGTGCCGCCCCAGCGGAAGCCCCAGCGCTCGAAGACCTCGACGATGCGGCGGTCGAGCTGCGGCTGCGCGCCGTACTGGTTCGTGCTGACGTTGAAGTCGATCGCGATGCCCCACGCGTGCATCGAGATCGGGTTGGCGGGGTCGAAGAGCATGTGGCGCGGCACCCAGCAGCCGCCGTACTGGCTACGGTCGATGTGCGCGTCGAGGCCCCGGTCGACGACCTCCTGGAATGCCTCCCGGAGCTGGGGGATCATGTAGCGGTGGCAGCTCACCTCGCCGAAGATCGGCACCTCCGCCCGCACGATCCAGCGGCGCACCCACGCCGGGTCGATGGCGATCATTCCGTCGCCGTGGTCGATGTAGCCGAAGGGCTCGAAGCGCGTCGCACCCGCCCCGAGGAGCTGCGCGCGCTGCTGCTCCGGCTGCTCCAGAGGGGTGACGCCCGCGCCGCCGAGCGCCTTGCTCACCCCGACGCCGACGTCGTCGGCCTTGCGGTCGTCGGCCACGGCGATGACGAGGACGTTCGGGCGGCGGACGCCGAGCCGCGAGCCAGTGGCCCACGACACGATCCCGTCCGCGAGCGGCGGTGCGCCGTTGGAGGCGTACGCGCCGACCCGCATCGTCGCCGAGCCGTCCTGGCCGTTCACGACGACCTCGCCGCCGAGCGGGAGGCCGAGTCGCTCGGCGACGTCGTGGCGGACGACGAGGTCACCGTCGTGGAGGCGCTCCCATACGGCCTTCGCCTGTGCGGTGGACTCGGGCGTGAGCGGCCGGAAGGCCAGCGGGTCGACGACGAGGAGCGTGATGCGCTCGTTCGTCTTCTCCCCGGCGACCTCAACGCCGACCTCGGCGCCGGCCGCCAGGTGCTCCACGCCGTCGACCCCGAGCACCGCGAAGAGCCCTTCGGCGTTCAATGGGCGCTCGGGACGGACGAGGAGGTCGGGAGCCAGCGGGCGGACCTGTTCCGCGAGGCCAGGGCTCTGCTGGATCGACTGCGCGTCGCCGGCTCCGGTCACACCGTCGTCCGGCACCGCGGTCCGCAGCCCCGGCGGTGCCGGGAGGTTGGGCGCGGCGGGGGTGGGGGAGCTCTCGGCCGCAGCGGGAGCGACGTTCACGGTCGCGGCCAGCAGCTGGTCCTCCGGTTGCGGGGAGAGCAGGAACGGCACGGTCGCGAGCACGACGGCGACCGTCGCGGTCGCGCGACCGCCCGGGAGGCGGCGGACGAGGGCGTCCGCGCGGCGTAGGAC
>JBOHEE010000025.1:0-1753 GCA_050700895.1 Nitriliruptorales bacterium
GTCATGAACTTTACACCGAGAAACCGCAACCGGTCCACAATCGAGGGGAGCGTTGCTCCCAGCCGGTACATGGTGTCGAGATCCTGACCGAGAATGACAGCCCGGCGGTCGGGATCAAAGGTTGTCAGGATATTATTCTTCTCGCGATACGCGGGCCAGTACTCCCAGCGCAGCCCCAGATTTAACGTAAGGCGTGGGGTTACTTTGTAATTGTCCTGCAAGTACAGAGCATATTCTCTGGACCGCATGTAGAAATAGCTACGCACGAACTGGTTGGAGTAATTCATAACCCCGAAGAACATGTTGGCGAGGTTGTGTCCGGTGAATGGAGTCGCGAGCGGATTACTCCGGGAGGTGCTCGGATCGTAGAGCGCCGTGGCCGAAGTGCTCCAGTTGTGGTTGCCCTGAGGGTGTTGCTGGTCAGGTAAATAGTTCAACTGGTCATAACGAAAGTGCGCGCCGAACTGCAGCTCATGTTTACCCAGGATCTTGGTGGCGTTGTTATCGAGGATGAAATAGCTGAAGATCGAAGACTGTGGATTTCCGGTTTCGTAGAAGAAGCTGAGGCCGGTCTCATAGAGCCCGGGCCAACCGATTACGTTCAAGGGATTCGGCAGGCCAAGCTGGTCGGCGTACTTTAGATCACCAGTCTTGTCCGTCCAGGCTTCGCGTGATCCAGAGAGCAGCAACTCATTGGAAAAAGTTGGAGAAAATGTCCGGACCCAGGAGAGCGCCAGGCTCTTGTTCGGAGCCCTGTTCGTCACCGTACTGGCCACACCGTTGGACGTAGGCACCGACCAGGGCTGACGGAATCGATAATCATCCCCCTGTGTAAATCGGCCGTAGACCCGGTCTCTATCGGACAATTGGTGATCGATGCGAGCCGTTATCGTCCACTGCCGCTGCAGATCGGGTACCAGACCCAACCAGTTGTCATCCACGAGCGGGTTGACGTCCGGATGAGTCGGCAAAGGGATAATGCTAAACAGGTGTTTGCCTAACGGGCTGATCCGGGCTGGATCGATGACGTTGAGTTGCTCTCGGTAAGATACTTGCTGTCGCTCCCAGGTTTGCGGATTCGTGGTGAACGGATCGTAGATTTTGAACTGCCTACCCTGAGAATCCACCAGACCACGGAAGTCCCCGTTACGCATGGCCTCAGTCGGCACCTGGACGCCCCTGGTGAAAGGAATTGTACGCCGGGCCCCTTCGTAAGCAAAGAACCAGAACGTCCGATTCTTGCCGTGGTAGAGCCCTGGCACCCACAATGGGCCACCCGCCGAGGCGCCAAACTCATTGCGGATCAACTGCGGCGGCTGGTTGTAGAAGTTCTCACGCCGGCGCGCCTTGCCGACGGCATTGTTGCGGTGCGTTTCAAACAGCGAACCGTGGAATTCATTTGTCCCGCTCTTGGTTAGAATGATTGCGGTTGTCGGACGCGTGAACTTCGCCGAGGAGTTGTTGTTCTCCACCTTGAACTCCTCGATCGTATCCAGGCCGGGTGGGCGCCGGTAAAGGCCGCCCCGGAGTCTCTCGGTGAGTGCCGCGCCATCCAAGACGAACTCATGGGAACCTTCCCGCAATCCATACGCACGCGTGCCTTCCATCCCGGGGACTGTTTGCAGCAAGCTCAAAATGGAACGGCCGTTGATAGGCAACTGGTCGATACGTTGGCGTTCGAGGACGTGGCCCAAAGTTGGATTATCCACCGTAAGAATCGGGGTGACATCCTGAACGGTGACCTCCGTTGCCG
>JBOHEE010000026.1:0-1873 GCA_050700895.1 Nitriliruptorales bacterium
AGCGGAGAGCGCCCCGACCGAGACCGCGATCCGCGACGCCGAGGCGGCCCGGTCGTCGTGCGCCGTCCGCGTCGCCCGCCTCCGGGAACAGGTCGCGCGCCGCGAGGAGGAGGTCGCCGTCCGCCGCGGCGAGCTGGAGGCCGCGGAACGCGCGACGACCGAGTCCGCCACCGACCTCGGCCTCGCCGACCACCTCGCGCGTCTCGACGACCTCGCCGCGGCCCTGGCGACGTACCGAGAGGCGCTCGCCCGACTCTGGCCCACCCTCCACGGGCACGCCGCCCGCCTCGGCGACGTCGAACGGGCCGAGAGCGACGTCGCCGCGTCGACGTCGGAGCACGCCGAGCGCCGCGGGCGCGCCGCCCGCCTCCGGGACGCGGCGATCGCGGCCGCGTCCCACCGCGACACGCTCGAGGCGACCGCCGGAGCGGAGGTGGAGCAGATCCTCGAGCAGCTCGAGGATGCGAAGCGCCGCCTCGCCGGGACCCGCCGCCGGCTCGAGGAGCTCCAGGGCGAGCACGAGGAGGCGCGCGTCGCGATCGGCGTCGCGAGCACCCGGATCGAGGACCTCACCGAGGCCCTGGACGCGGACGCCGAACGGCGTGCCGGGGCGATCGAGAGGCTCGCCGCCGGGGTGGACGCGGGGCTCCTGCCGGTCGCCGGCGTCCACCTCGACCCGGCCGACGCCGACGAGGCGGGCGCATGGTCCGCCGACCGGGCGGTGCGCACCGCCCGGGGCATCGACCGCCAGCTCGACGACGTCCCGACCGACGACGCCGCGTGGAACCGCACCCAGAACACCATCCACGGCCACTACTCCGACCTCGAGCGGGCGCTCATCGCGCACGAGCTGCGGCCGACCGCGAGCTTCGAGGACGAGCTCTTCGTCGTCACCGTCCCCTTCCAGGGCGAGATCCGCACGATGCCCGCGCTGCGCGACCTCCTCGACGACGAGGTGGAGAACCGCCAGGCCCTGCTGAGCGCGCGGGAGCGGGAGATCATCGAGAACCATCTCGTCGGCGAGGTGGCCGCCCACCTCCACGACCTCCTGCGCCAGGGCGAGGCGTGGGTGGCCGAGGTGAACGACGAGCTCGAGCGCATGCCGACGTCCACGGGCATGCAGCTCCGCTTCGCCTGGCAGCCGCGTGCCGACGCCCCCACCGGACTGCGCGAGGCCCGCCGCCGACTGCTCGCCCACCACGCCGGCTGGTCCGCGCAGCAGCGCCAGGAGGTCGGCGCCTTCCTCCAGCACCGCATCGCCGAGGTCCGCGAGGCCGACGACGCCGGCACGTGGCAGCAGCACCTCACGGACGCGCTCGACTACCGCCGCTGGCACACCTTCGCCGTCGAGCGGCGTCAGGACGGGGAGTGGAAGCCGCTCACCCGCCGGACCCACGGCACGGGATCGGGCGGCGAGAAGGCCATCGCGCTCACCGTCCCGCAGTTCGCCGCCGCGGCCGCCCACTACCGCAGCGCCGACCCGCACGCGCCGCGCCTCATCATGCTCGACGAGGCGTTCGTCGGGATCGACGCGGACATGCGCAGCAAGTGCATGGGGCTGCTCGAGCAGTTCGACCTCGACCTCGTGATGACGAGCGAACGCGAGTGGGGCTGCTACCCGACCGTGCCCGGGCTCGCGATCGCCCAGCTCGCGACCCGCGCCGGTGTCGACGCGGTCGGGGTGAGCCGCTGGGTCTGGAACGGCCGGGAGCGGGTCCGCACGGACGATCCCGCGACGGTGGCCCTCTCGTCCGGCGGGGCGTCCCGGTGAGCCGACCCGCCGCCGCCGCCGACGCCGGTCCGTCGACCGTCGACCGGGAGCGACTCGAGGCGCTGCTCGGCGGCGCCGAGCTGTCGTGGCTGCGCTCCCGGG
>JBOHEE010000027.1:0-3914 GCA_050700895.1 Nitriliruptorales bacterium
CAGCACGGGACCGCCCGGCCGGACGACCCGGCGCCACTCTCGCAACGCCCCGACGGGGTCGTGCAGGTGGTGGAGCACCCCGCGGGTGACGACTGCGTCGAACGCCGCGTCGGGGAACGGGAGGCGCGTCGCCGACGCGCGCACGAGCCGGGCCCGGACCCCCAGCGTGTCCGCGTTGCTCCGTGCCCTTTCCAGCATCCCCTCCGAGATGTCGACCGCGTGGAGCTCGGTCGCGCGACCGCTCGCGAGGAGCCCGAGGCCGAGGAAGCCGGTCCCGCAGCCGACATCGAGAATCCGGCCGAGGCGGCCGTCGCCGAGGAGCCGCGCGGCCTCGCGTGCCGCCCCGCGCGCGCCCCGCCCGTCGCAGGCGATGCCGAAGCGCGCGTCGTAGGTGACGCACTCGACGTCGTGGAAGGCGATCTGCAGCTCGTCCGGCGACAGGTCCGTCACCGACACCTCCCGCCGCCGTTCTGTGAGCATGCAGTTCCACCCCTCGGAACCCAGTGCGCACGCAACGCTAGGCGGGGGAATGAGCGCGCGGAGGTGTGCGCTCAGCGTGCACCTCGTTTGGACAGCGGGTGGAGGCCCCCTGCTACCTTCGTCGGCCGACGCCATCCCTGGCGGGGCTCCCCCCGACTCGCGCTCACCGGATCCTCGGCTCTCCCCGTCGTGGATGCTGCCGTACGACGACGCAGTGGGGCACGTTTGCGGACGACCTTCTCGGTCACGGCCGGTCTCGTCGCTGCTGCTGCGGTCCTGTTCTTCGCGGTCCCCGCCAGCGCAGGTGATGCGGACGAGGCGGCCCTGCGCGACGCGCGCCGCAGGGTCCAGCAGATCGCACGGGATCTCGCCCTCGCGGAGAAGGCGGAGGAGAGCGCGGAGAGCAGCCTCCGGGAGGCCGACATCAAGGTCGCCCTGCTCGAGCGGGCGGTGAACCAGGCGGTGGCCGCACTCGAGAGCCAACAGGAGGCCGTCGCGACGATCCGTCACCGCCTCGTCGGCCTCGAGGCCGACGTAGCCCGTCAGGAACGCGCCTTCGACGACCGGGCGGCGGATCTCTACAAGCGCGGGGCCGGGGCTCCGTTCGCCGCCGTGCTGGGCGCAGGGTCGATCGACGACGCGCTCGGCCGCAGCGCCTACGTCCAGGCGCTGAGCTCGTCTGACCAGGCCGCGCTCGAGCGGCTCCAGGCCACCCGCGTCCGCACGGAGGCCGACCGCCGGACGCTCGGGGTCGAGACCGCCCGGCTCGAGGCCATGAAGCGCGAGAAGGAGGCCCTCCTCGAGGAGGTTCGGGAGGTGCGCCGGCACCGTGCCGTCGAGGCCGCCGCGGCGACGGCCGAGGTCGAGGAGCTCCGTGCCGGGAGCGCCGCCGCCGAACGCGAGTCGCGTCGCGTCGCCGAGCTCATCCGCGAGAGGGAGCGCCGGCGCGAGGCGGCCCTGCGTTACGACGACAGTGCGACGAACAGGCGCGCGGAAGGAACGGTCAGCACGACCGGTTACATGTGGCCCAGGTGCGACCGGGTCACCTCCGAGTACGGTCGACGCTGGGGACGCCGCCACGAAGGGCTCGACATCGACGGGAACACGGGCGCGCCGATCTACGCGGCGAAGGCCGGAACGGTGATCTACGCCGGCTGGTACTCGGGCTACGGCCGTCTCACCCTGCTCGACCACGGCGACGGGGTCGTGACGGCCTACGCGCACCAGTCGCGGATCGACGTGGTCGACGGCGCCCGCGTCACGCAGGGGCAACGCATCGGCAGCGTCGGTACGACCGGGAACTCGACCGGATCGCACCTCCACTTCGAGACCAGGGTGCACGGCGAGCCGCGGAACCCGCGGAACTTCCTGCCTTCGGGCTGCTAGGGAGGCCTGGTGTCCACCCTCCCCGGCGTGATCGCGGTCCTGAGCTGGCCGATCCTCGAGCGCATCCCGATCGTCGGCGACCTGGCGGTCTCCCCGCACGGCATCGGGACCGCGGCAGGGTTCCTCGTCGGCGCCGTGCTCATGCTCCGCCGCGCCGAGCTCCGCGGGATCTCGCACACCTACGTGGTGGACGTCCGCCGAGAGATCCAGGACCTGCTGTTCTGGGCCGCGATCGGCGCGATCATCGGCGTCCGGCTCTTCTTCGTGCTGACACACCTCGACGTGTACGCGCGCGACCCGATCCGCATCTTCTTCCTCTGGGAGGGCGGTCTCACCCTCACCGGCGGCATCGTCGGCGCGATCGCCGTTGCGCTCCCGATCGCCGTGAAGCGCGGCTTCCGCGCGCCGCAACTGCTCGACTCCGCCGCCCCCGGCCTCGCCGTCGGCATCTTCATCGGGCGCATCGGGGACCTGGTGATCGGCGACCACCTCGGCGACCCGGCGCCGGGCTTCCCGCTGGCCTGGCGCTGCACCGGCAACTTCTGGGACGAAGCCACGAACTCGCTCCGCCTCATCGACCCCATCCCGCCAGACGTCTACCCGGTCGGGCTGGCCGAGGCGCCGACCCAGGGATGTTTCGACGCAGCGCTCCACCAGACCGCGCTCTACGACTTCACGCAGGCGGGTCTGCTGCTCGCCGTCCTGCTCCTCCTCGAGCGACGCCCCCGCTGGGACGGCTTCTTCATCACCGTGTGGCTGTACTGGTACGCGGCGGCACGCTTCATCATCGACTTCCTGCGGGAGGACCGCCGCTGGTTCGGCCTCACCGGGACGCAGTACGTCGGGCTCGCCGCGATCGCGCTCCTCACGGCGTTCCTCGTCTGGAGGAAGCCCTGGGAGGCACGTCCCCGGGCGTGGGACCCGCCGGACTTCGACCACCCCTGGCGACGCCCCTCGGAGGCGGAACCGGCCGGCGCGCAGGAGGGGCGTGAGACGGAGAGCGCCGGGTCCGACACCGTCGCCCGGCCGGACGTCCCTGACCAGGCGCCAGGCCACGACGAGTGAGGGCGGGAGTATCCTCCTGCCATGGTGGGCGACCACGAGCGCTTCGAGAAGTTCGCGCTCTCCCACGTCCTGGGGGGACTGGGGACGAGCGAGGCGGCCGAGTTCCGCAGCCACCTCCTCGACTGCCGTGACTGCCGCCTGCGGGTGGCCGAACTGCGCGACATCGCCGCCGAACTGGCGGCGACCGAACGCGACGAGCGGCGGCGCGCATCGGTCGCCACCCAGGTCGCACGGAGTGCGGCGCAATCCGAGGGGGAGGGGAGCCGCTTCACGTTCCTCGCCGCGCCCTGGTTCCGCATCTCCGTGCTCGTGGTCGGACTCGCGCTGCTCGCCGGGACCTTCTTCTGGAACTTCCACCTCCGCCGGGTGACGGGCGAGTACGAGCGGACGCTCGCCGCCCAGTCCGACGCCCTGGAGATGCTCGCCTCGGGTGACACCCTCGAGTCGAAGGTGAGCGGGGGGGTACGGGCGGTCGCCGCGCAGCAGGACGGGGCGGTGGCGGTGAGTCTGTCCGACCTGCCGGAGCTCGCGGCGGACGAGATCCTCGTCGGCTGGGTCCTCGACGCCGACGAGACCGAGCAGTTCGTCATCGGCGACGCCACCGCGATCGCCGGCCAGCAGGTCGTGGCCTTCGTGGTCGAGACCGTCGGCGAGGTCCTCGTCGTCACGGTGGAGAAGCGTGGGACGGTGCCGTCCGAGCCGGGTGGCCGCGAGCTCGTCCGCATCGACCTCTCGCGCTAGCCGCAGCGGGCCCGTCGTGTCCGAGGAGGCCTGGGACCGGTACCATCCCGCATCTCGGGCGCGTAGCTCAGTGGGATGAGCGCCCCGTTCACACCGGGGAGGTCGGCGGTTCAATCCCGTCCGCGCCCACTCATCGACTCCTACCCTCGCCGCATGCGGCACTCCCGCTCGCTGCCGACGGCGATCGCTCTGGCCGTCGTCCTGTCGGCCTGCGTCCCGGCGTTCGAGACCGACCTCTCGTC
>JBOHEE010000028.1:0-10722 GCA_050700895.1 Nitriliruptorales bacterium
CGCGCCAGCCTGCGCACCTGCCCCCGCCGGTGGTGCGGGCGGCCCGCCGCGCCGCCCCGCGCCCGGACTGGTGCCGCCGCTCGACGTCGAGCTCGAGGTGCTGTCCCCCGAGGAGGTCGAGGACGGCCTCCGGGTCACGTTCTGGGTCAACGTTCGCGACGCCCGGGGCGACCGCTGCCCCGACCTCGCGGTCGAGGCGCGCATCCAAGGCCCGGAGCGCGCCGGCGAGGGCATGGCGTGGACCGACCGCTGCGGGCAGGCACAGTTCCGCATGACCGGCCCGCCGGGGTCCTACCTGTGCGAGGTCCTCGACGTCGGCGGCCACGCCCTCGACCTCTCCCACCGCGAGTCCGACACCGTCGTCGCCAGCGCCGCGGTGACCGCCTAGCGATCAGTGCGTCCGGGCGCACCGAGGACTTGCGCGATCAGCGGGTGCTGCGCACCCCGTCAGTGCTTCTGGGCGTCGTACCAGGTGGGGCCGTCGGCGGTGTCGACGAGCAGCGGGACCGAGAGCTCGGTCACGGAGGCCATCGCGTCGACGACGAGCTCCCGGGCCGCCTCGAGCTCGTCTGGCGGCACCTCGAAGACGAGCTCGTCGTGGACCTGGAGGAGGAGCTGCGCGCCAGACCCCTCACGGTCGAGGGCCTCCTGCACCCGCACCATCGCGAGCTTGATGATGTCGGCCGCGGTTCCCTGGATCGGGGCGTTGAGGGCCATGCGCTCGGCCATCCCGCGCCGGTTGCGGTTGCCGCTGAGGAGGTCGGGCAGGTAGCGGCGGCGGCCGAACAGCGTCGTCGTGTAGCCGTCGCGGCGCGCGTCGTTCACCGCAGCCTCGAGGAACTCCCCCACCTTCGGGAAGCGCTCCATGTACGCGTCGACGATCGTCTGCGCCTCCTCGGGCGGGATGCCGATCTGCTGCGAGAGCCCGAAGGTCGTGAGCCCGTAGGCGAGGCCGTAGTTGATCGCCTTCGCCCGGTCCCGCAGCGCCCCGTCGACGAGGTCGATCGGCATGTCGAAGACCTTCGCGGCGGTCGTCGCGTGGATGTCCTCTCCGGATTCGAAGGCGTCGGCGAGGCCGCCGTCGCCGGACAGGTGCGCCATGATCCGGAGCTCGATCTGCGAGTAGTCGGCGACGAGCAGCGTCTCGAACCCCTCCCCCGCCACGAACGCCCGGCGGATCTCGCGGCCTTCCTGGCGCCGGACCGGGATGTTCTGGAGGTTGGGGTTCGACGACGAGAGCCGGCCGGTCGCCGCGGTGGTCTGCGACAGCGTCGTGTGGATGCGGCCGGTCTCGGGGTTCACGAGCGGCGGGAGCGCGTCCAGGTAGGTGGAGACGAGCTTCGACAGCTCCCGCCACTCGAGGATCGGCGGGATGATCGGGTGCGCGCCCGCGATCGCCTGGAGCGACGCCGCGTCGGTCGAGTAGCCGGTCTTGATGCGCTTCGTCTTCGGCAGGCCCAGCTCCTCGAACAGGAGCTCCTGGAGCTGGGGGGTCGAACCGACGTTGAAGCGCCGGCCGGCGTGGTCCCAGATCTCGCGCTCGAGCTCGTCGCAACGGGTCGCGAGGCCCTCGCGCATCTCGGAGAGGATGCGGAGGTCGACCGCCACGCCGGTGCGCTCGACGCGGGCGAGGTGCGGGGCGAGGGGCAGCTCGACGGTCTGGAGCAGGCGCGTCTGCTCCCGCGACTCCATGTCGCCACCCAGCTTCTCGGCGAGCTCGAGGACGGCGGCCGCGCGGGTCGCGCGCTCCTCCCAGCGGTCCTCGGTCTCGAGCGACAGCTGGCCGTCGCCCTCCTTGTCTGGCGGGGTCAGGGTCCGGTTCAGATGCTGGAGCGCGAGGTGCTCCAGGTCGAAGCTGCGCTGGTCGGGGTCGACGAGGTAGCCGGCGAGGAGCGTGTCGGTGGCGATCCCCTCGACCGTCCAGCCGCGGGAACGCAGCGCGTGGTCGAGGTGCTTCAGGTCGTGGACGACGATCGGACGGCCGGGATCGGCGAGCACGTCACGCAGAGCCTCGAGCGAGGAGTCGTCGAGCTCGTCGAGCGTCGCCGCGACCGGGTCCCTGCCTCCGCCGGCGAAGCCCGCCGCCACCCAGCGCAGCGAGGGGACGGCGCCCTCGGTGACCGGGGCGACCGCGAGCTGGCCCTCGAGCTCCTTCAACCAGGCCGCGAGCTGTCCCCCGGTGAGGCGCTTCGGCTCGTGGGAGAACGCCGCGGCTGCGGCGGGGCGCGGCTCGCCGAGAACCTCCTCCTGGAGACGGTCCCACAGCGACTTGAACTCGAGCGTGGTGAAGAGGCGCTGGATGGCCTCGAGGTCGGGCTCACCCTTGCGGAGCGCCCCGAGGTCCGCCTCCACGTCGACGTCGCGGCGCAATCGCATCAGCTTGCGGTTCAGGAAGACCTGGTCGCGGTTCAGCTCGAGGTTCTCCGGGACCTTCTTGCCGCCGAGGTCGCCGATGTGGTCGTAGACGCCCTCGAGGTCGCCGTACTCGGACACGAGCTTCGCGGCGGTCTTCTCCCCCACCCCCGGGACGCCCGGGAGGTTGTCGGACGTGTCGCCGCGGAGGGCCGCGTAGTCGGGGTAGCGCGGCGCCTCCACCCCGTAGCGGTCGAGGACGGCCCCCGGGTCCATCTCCGCCATGTCCGTGATCCCCCGCAGGGTGTAGAGGACCGTGATGTCGTCGCTGACGAGCTGCATCGCGTCGCGGTCCCCGGTGACGATGAGGACGCGGTGCCCCTCCCCCACGGCGCGGTCGGCCAGGGTTGCGATCACGTCGTCGGCCTCGACCCCGCTGACCTCGACGGCGGGGATCACGAGGACGTCGAGGACCTCCTTGATGAGGTCGAGTTGGGTTCGGAACTCGTCCGGCGTCTCCGCGCGGCCCGCCTTGTACTCCGGGTAGGCCTCGGTCCGAGCCGTGTCACGTCCCCGGTCGAAGCAGACCACGATGCCGTCGGGACGGCGCTCGCCGATCAGCTTGATGAGCATGCTCGTGAAGCCGTACACCGCGTTCGTCAGCATCCCCGTCTTCGTGCGCAGACTGTCGGGGAGCGCGAAGAACGCGCGGTACGCCAGACTGTGCCCGTCGAGGAGGACGAGGGTCTGGCGATCGTCGGCGGCGACGTCGGACACGGGCCTCCTGGCAGTGGGCAGCGACGGCCCGACGAGGGTACCTCTCGACCCATCGTGACCTGGAGGCAGATGTGGAGGATCGCGCGACCAACGGCCAGCGGGACGTCGTCTTCGACGTCGACCAGGCCGACTTCGAGACCGCCGTCGTCATGCGCTCGCACGAGGTGCCGGTCGTGGTCGACTTCTGGGCCGCCTGGTGCGGTCCCTGCCGCACCCTCAGCCCGATCCTCGAGGAGGCGGTCGAGAGCCGCGAGGGCGACGTGCTCCTCGCGAAGGTCGACGTGGACCGCAACCAGGAGCTCGCGGCGCGCTTCGGCGTCCGCGGCATCCCGGCTGTCGCCGGCTTCCGCGACGGGGCGGTCGTGAGCCAGTTCGTCGGGGCGCAGCCGAAGCGTCGGGTCGAGGCGTTCCTCGACGAGCTCGCCCCGAGCGAGGCCGACCGCACCGTCTCGCATGGACGGGCGGCGACGAGCCCCGACGAGGCCGAGACGTTGTTCCGTCGCGCCCTCGAGCTGGAGCCGGACCACCGACAGGCGTCTCTCCTCCTGGCCGGCCTCCTCGTCGACCGCGACCCCAAGGCGGCGCTCGAGCTCATCACACCCCACCGACCGGCACCCGAGGCCGAGACCATCGCGGCACGAGCCGTGGTCGTCCTCGGCGCCGGGGATGTCGGCGAGCTCCGCGAGCGCGTCAACGCCGACCCCGACGACCCCGGGTCCCGCCTCGAGCTCGCCGGGGCGCTCGCCGCGGCCGGCGAGCACGACGAGGCTATCGACGAGCTCCTCACCCTGATCGAGGCCGGCGGTGAGACGAGGGAGGGCGCCAGGGAGCAGCTCCTCTCACTCCTCACGGTCCTGGGCGACGACCCGCGCGTACCCGAGGCCCGCCGCCGCCTCGCCGCCGCTCTCTACTAGCCAGCGCCTGCGGGTTTCATCGTCGGGTCGCTCGAACGTGGTGACCTCGATCGTGAGCGCATCGACGCCTGGCTGCGGGAGCACGTCAGGGCGACATGACCCGTGAGCGGTTCGGGCAGCATGCTGCCCGTAACCTTCACGATCCCGCTGTGAAGGGCATCGGGACCGGGAGTCTGCGCGAGAGCTTCGAGGACGCGGTCGCCGCAGGCGTCCCGATCTTCGTGTCCGGGATGTCGTCGAAGGCTCGAGGGGTGATGGAGGAGGATCTCGAGGGGCAAGAACGCGTCCTTCCCCATGCCCGCCAAGCTCGTGGAGCTGAGCTTCGCGTCCGACCGCACGCTCACGTACTGATCCCGAACAACGCGGCGGCGTTGCCTGTCTCGATCCGTTTCCGCGCGTCGTCGCCGAGCTTCGCCGATCTGATCCGGGCCCGTTCGAAGCGGAAGTCGAAGACCGGGGCGAAGCTGGCCCACATGACCCTGGCAGGGTCGAACTCGGAGGCGAGGCGTTCGATGAAGTCCTGGCGGTACTCGCCGTTCGTGAGCACGTGGAGGCTCTCGGTCCTCGTGAGCGCCGCCCAGGCGTCGATCATCGAAAGGCCCGAGATGTTGATCTGCCCGCCGCTCGTCAGCACCGTCGTCACCGAGGGGAAGTCCCGCGCCACGGCGGCGATCTGGAGCGGCTCCGACAGCGCGAAGTAGCCGGTCGCGACGACGACCGGCACGCCGCGGTCCGCGGCGACCTCGAAGACGGACCGGGCGACGTGGATCGTAAACGCCTCTTCGGCCGGGTGGAGGAAGAGGCCTCGGGCCCCGAGGTCCGCGAGGCACCGCTCGGCCTCGGTGACCGCGGCGTCGCCCTCGAGCGGGTCGATCCTGCCGAGCAGGGTGAGCCGTCCGAGTCGGTCGCGGTCCTCCGCGAGGCGCTCGTTCGCAGGCTCGAGCCGGTAGCCGGCGGGACGGGCCGGAGCCGCAACGAGGTGGGAGACGTCCTCCTCACCGGCCAGCTGCAGCGCGCGCTCAGGCTCCAAGGACGGCCCGAACCGATTCTCCCCGAGCAGCGTGAGTGCGTCGATCGCCATCAGCGTTCCCAACGGAGGAGTTCGGCGGCGTTGCGGAAGAGGATGCGCTCCTCGACTTCCTCGCCCAGGTCGAGCAGTCGGATCTTGTCGACCTCCAGCGCGGGGTTGCAGCCCGGGCCGTCGCTACCGAACACGATGCGCTCGGCGCCCACCCGCGCAACGGCCTCCGCGATCTTGGTCGGATAGGGCATCGCCGACGTCTCGAGGTAGAGGTTCGGGTGCCGCTCGGTCTCGCCGATCGCGTCGTCGACGTGGAAATAACCACCCATGTGGCCCATCACGATCGCCGTGTCGGGGGCGAGCTCGGCCGCGAGGGCGATGGCCTGCGGGGTGGTGTACGGGTCGTCGCCGCAGTGGAAGAGCGCCGGCACGCCGTACTCCCCGCAGGCCCGGAGCAGGTCGATGGTGGGTTCCCCTGCGGGATGGGCGAGGGTGCTCGTCGGGTGGAGCTTGAGACCCCGGTAGCCGAGCTCCTCGATGCTGCGCCGCAGCGCCCCCATCGCCTCGGCGCGGTGGTTGGGGTTGAGGCGGGCGAACGGGACGAGCCGGTCGGGGAACCGCGAGCACGCCTCAGCGAGGCAGTCGATGGCGTTCGGGTCGAGGCCCGGGTAGTCGACGTAGGTCATCGCGACGGCGTGGTCGATGCCCGCCTCGTCGAGAAGCGCCACGATCTTCTCAGGCGGATCGATCCAGCCGAAGGCCGGCGCCTCGTCGACATGCGTGTGGAAGTCGATGATCGCCATCATGGCCCTCCCGCGAGGAAGCGTCGCGCAGTTCCGGCGTACACGTCGACCGCGCGCTCGACCTCTTCGAGCTCCACCCACTCGTCGGCGGTGTGCGCTTGGTCGATGGATCCCGGACCGAGCACCACGGCCGGGATGCCGCCGCCCGACAGGGTGCAGGCGTCCGTTGCGTACGGGACGCCGCCGGGACTCGTCTGGACGCCAAGGTCCTCGGTGGTCGCCTCGACCGCCGCGCGCACGACCGCCTGATCCTCCGGGGTGTCCACGGCAGGAAGGGAGATGAAGGGCTCGGACCGGACGATGTCGTGGCCGTCGGCGGCGACCGCCTCGACGACGGCGTCGATCTCGGCGAGGACCTCGGAGATGTCCTCGCCCGGCGCCACACGCCGGTCGAACACGACCTCGCACCGATCCGGCACGACGTTGGGGGCGGTGCCGCCGCGGATCACCGCGGCCGTGAGGAGCGCCGGACCGATGAGCTCGTGCCCGCGCGTCTCGAGGAGAGGGAGCAGACGATACTCGAGGGCCCGGACGAGCTCGGCCGCGGACACGATCGCGTTGCGGCCGAGGAAGGCCTTCGACGTGTGCGCCGATTCCCCGTGGGCGGTGATCGCGAAGCGGACGATGCCGTTGTGGACCCGGACCGGCCGCAGCGATGTCGGCTCGCCGATGACGACCGCGTCCACCGGCGGGAGCTGGTCGACGAGCGCTCGTGAGCCGGCCATGTGGCTCTCCTCATCGACGGCGCCGGCGAAGACCACCGTGCCCGGAAGCCCCTCGTCGAGGAGGCGTGCGATGGCAGCGACCATCGGCGCGGCGGAGCCCTTCGTGTCACACGCGCCCCGCCCGTACAGACGGCCGTCGGCCAGCCGAACCCCGGGATCGGGCTCGGCCAGGGGCACGGTGTCGAGGTGCGACTCGAACACCAGGGTCTTGCCGTCGGCCGGCCCTCGGAAGACCGCGATGAGGTTCGGGGCGGGCTGGCCGTCGACCGCCGCGAGCGTGACGTCGCCGCCGAGCCGGGCCAGCTCGTCGGCGAGGCGGTCCGCGAGCTCGGCCTCGCCTTCGCCTCCCAGGGTGGCGTTGACCGACGGGATGCGCACCAGGTCCGTGAGCAACTGGATGACGTCCATCAGATCGCCGTGTAGCCGCCGTCGATGAGGAGCGGGGCGCCGGTCATGAACGACGACTCGTCGCTCGCGAGGAACACGGCCCCGGCGGCGATCTCCTCCGGCTCTCCGAAGCGCTTCAGGATCGTGTCCTCGGCCCAGATGCGCAGCTGCGCCTCGGGGTCGTCGACGCCGACGAGCTGACGCTCGATGAGCGGCGTCATCGTGGGGCCCGGACAGAGCGCGTTGACGCGGATGCCGTGCGGCGCGAAATCGATGGCGAGCCCACGGACGAGCCCGAGCACCCCCGACTTCGCCGCGAGGTAGGAGGTGAACCGCTCGAGCCCCACGAACGACAGGTTGCTGCCAATCGCGATGAGCGAGCCACCGGTGCCCTGGTCGATCATCGCCGGCAGCGCGGCACGGAAGGTCGCGAACACGCCGCGCAGCATGACCCCCTGGTGCGCGTCCCAGTCGTCGAGGCTGAGCTCCAACGCGTTCGCAACCAGCTCGTAGCCGGCGTTGGCGACGACGACGTCGACCCCACCGAACTTGCCGCGGACCTCGGCGACCGCTTCCTCGAGTCGGGCCGCGTCCCGCACGTCGCCCTCGAGGAAGGAGGCCCCCCACGACTCGACCTCCTTCCGAGTGGCGTCGTCGCGTTCGAACACCGCCACCGCCGCGCCTTCCTCGAGGAAGCGGCGGGAGATCGCGGCGCCGATGCCGGAACCACCACCGGTGATCAGAGCGCGCTTGCCCTCGAGCCTCGTCCCCGCGCTCATTCCTCGCGGAGCTCGTGCCACACCGTCTCCTTCTCGAAGGTGCGGTCGAAGCCGCCGCCGTTCCACGTCGCGATCTTGTCCGGCCACACCTTGAACGGCACCCGCGGGAAGTCGAACGTCGCCTCGGCGTAGTCCAGGCCCTCCTCGCCGATGTAGCGGATCACCATGCGGCGGGCCGGGGTCTGCCAGTCGAAGTCCTCCGGGAGGAACTCGGCGTGGCCCTGCAGGCTGACCCGCATGTAGGGCAGGGTCGGGTTGTCGACGAGGAGGCCGCACCGGGGGTCGCGCTGCAGGTTGCGCACGAGGCTCGTCCGCTCCTTGCTGACGATGAGGAACGACTCGCCGTCCCACTCGTACCAGACCGGGCTCAGCACCGGCTGCCCGTCCTTCATCGTCGTGGCGATCTTGGCGAAGATCGCCCCGCTGGTGAGGAACTCGTCGCGCTCCTCCGGGTTCATCCCTCGACCCTGGTTCTCGGTCATGGCCATCGTGAGCCTCCTTGTGTGACGACGATCATCAGGACTCCTTCTTCACGTAGAGACCACCAGCGACCAGGATGATCGCACCCTTCAGCAGCTGCTGGTACCAGACCTGGATGCCGACGAGGTTGAAGATGTTGCTGATCATCGCGAGGAGGACGACCCCTCCGAGCACGCCCGCCAGCCGACCCCGCCCGCCGAACAGGCTCGCGCCGCCGATCACGACCGCGGCGAGGGACTCGAACTCGAGCCCGAGTCCGGCGTTCGGGTCGCCGACACCGGACTTGGAGACGATGAGGATCCCCGCGAGGGCGGAGAGCAGCCCGCTCGCCGTGTAGACGGAGAAGCGCACCCGGTCCACGGCGATGCCGGTGAGCCGAGCCACCTCGTCCTGCCCTCCGACGGCGTACACATGCCGACCCCAGGGGCGACGGTGGAGGAGGTGCCACAGGGCCAGCCACACGACGGCGACGACCAGGACCACGACGAAGACGGGCCCGACCCGCCAGCTGTAGGCCTGGACGAGCAGCGGCGAGGTCCTGCCCTTCGGCGTCGGGGCGATGAAGAGCGACAGGCCCTGCAGGACGGCCAGCGTCCCGAGCGTGCTGACGAACGGCGGGACCCGGAGGCGGGTGATGGCGAAGCCGTTCACGCCGCCAGAGAGGGCGCCCACCGCCAGCGCCGCGAGCAATCCGGGGAGCAGACGCCCGTTCGAACCGGCCATGACCATCGCCGCCGCGATGGAGGTCAGCTTGGCCATGGCGCCCACGGAGAGGTCGATGCCCGCGGTGAGCACGACGATGAACTGAGCGAGCGCCACGAGCGCGAGAGCGATCCCTTGGCGGCTGAGGCTCGACAGGTTCGTGACCGTGCGGAAGTCGTCGGAGGCGACGGAAGCCCACACGAACAGGCCCGCGACGATGAGCCACACGGCCCCGCCGGACGAGGCGAAGTCCGAGAGCCGCCGACGCGCGGCGGACCGGGGCAGGGAGACGGCGGTCATGACGGCGCCTCCGCGGCCTTGGACGCCGTCGGCGTCGCGAGGCGCATGATCGCCTCCTCGCTCGCCTCCTCCGCCGTGAGCTCGCCAGCCAGGTGTCCCTCGCAGAGCACGAGGACGCGGTCGCACAGCCCGACGATCTCGATCAGCTCGGAGGAGATCACAACGACGCAGAGTCCCTGATCGGCCAGCTCGCGCAGCAGGTGGTAGATCTGCTCCTTCGCTCCAACGTCGATCCCGCGGGTGGGCTCGTCGAGAAGGAGCACCCGGGGATCGGCGAGGAGCCACTTGCCGACGACGACCTTCTGCTGGTTGCCGCCGGAGAGCTGCCGTCCGAGGTCGGCCCCATCGCGTCGGGTGCGGATGTCGAGACCGTCGATGCGGTCGGCGACGATCTCGCGCTCCCAGCGCTCGTCGATGAGCCGGCTGGCCCCGCGCAGGCCGTCGGCGACGAGGAGGGAGAGGTTCCAGCGGACCGACTTCTCGAGCGCGAGACCCTCGAGCTTGCGGTCCTCGGGCAGGTAGGCGATCCCCGCCCGCAGGGCCTGCCGAGGATCAGGGAACGGTCCCTCCTGCCCGTCCACGACCACGCGCCCGGTCACGGCGGGGACCGCCCCGAAGATGGCCTTCGCCAGGGTGGAGCGCCCGCTGCCGATGAGACCGGCGAGGCCGAGGATCTCCCCGGCGCGGGCCTGGAAGCTGATGTCGTGGAGGAGGCCGGGCACGGAGAGGTGCGACACCTCCAGCGCAACGGCGCCGACCTCCGCGGTCTTGCCGGGGAACGTCTCGGAGACGTCGCGGCCGACCATCATGCGGATGACGTCGTCGCGGGTGATGCCCGCGACCTGCCCGCTCCCCGCGACGCGGCCGTCCTTCAGGACGGTGAAGTCGTCGCAGATCTCGAAGACCTCGTCGAGGCGGTGGCTGACATAGATCACGGCCACGCCGTCGTCGCGGAGGGCCCGGACGACCGCGAAGAGGGCCTCGAGCTCGTCCCCGGCCAGCACGGCCGAGGGCTCGTCGAGGGCCACGACCTTCGTGTCGAAGGTCAGCGCCCGCGCGATCTCGACGAGCTGTGACTCGGCCACGCTGAGCCGCTCGACGGGCCGGTCGACGTCGAGCCGGGCGCCGAGCCGGTCGAGGACCTCACGGGCGCGCCGCCGCATCGCCGCACGGTCGAGCGATCCTCTGGGGGTGCACAGTTCGCGGCCGAGGAAGATGTTCTCGGTTACCGACATGGCAGGGAGGAGGGCGAGTTCCTGGTGGACGATGGAGACCCCCAGCTCCCGGGCGACGCGCGGCGTGTGGGCGCCGAGGTCGATCCGCTCGCCGTCGAGGAAGAGCGCACCGGACCCGGGATGGTGCGAGCCGCCGAGCACGCCCAGCAGCGTCGACTTGCCGGCGCCGTTCTCGCCGAGGAGGGCGTGGACGCGGCCTCGGTGGGCCACCAGGGATACGTCGTCGAGCGCCACCACGGAGCCGAAC